>DBOT01000132.1:3208-3345 GCA_002299975.1 Lactobacillaceae bacterium UBA639 | reverse complement strand
GCTGATAGAGGGCCCGTGGTGGCTGACCAGTCTGGGGCTTTCACTCTTCCCCCATTCGCTGTATTGGCACTGACCATCATTATTCTCCGTCATGGCTGATCGTATTCAATTGAGGTGTTTCTTAAATACGTACCTAA
>DBOT01000132.1:0-3125 GCA_002299975.1 Lactobacillaceae bacterium UBA639 | reverse complement strand
GATAAATTTCCCATCTTTTGTTCCCAGCGGTGCATCTCATCGATAAAATGTTTACTCTTAAGCCGCAGACCGACCTGGTCATCATAAATGGTGTCGACAACGGCCTGAATACGCCGCTTGGTGACGGGATTAATGCTAATCTTGCGGATCTTCTGTAGGTTGGCATGGGCCAGACGCTGCAGGAAATAGACCGTTCGTCGATCAAGGTGCATCCGGTGTGGATCCAGGTACCAGTGTCGGCTACACAACATCCCTCCAGACTGCTCTGAGAAGTCGAGCAGGCCCTGATCCTGACCACAAACCACGCACTGATCCCAGTTGGGGGCCACCCCAAACATCGTTAATAATTGGATCTCGATGATGTTAGCCACCACCTGTTCATCGACCCCCTGGTCAATCCGTTCTAGGGCCGCGGCGACCTGACCAAACCAACCGCCGATATTGCGGCCATCTGGAAAGGCATGGTCCACTAGGGAAAGAATGTAGGTGGCGTAAGCATTTTTACTGATATCAGCAACGATATTACGGTACTGGTGGGTCTCGCTGGCCACATTGATAAAGCTCAGACCATCATCCGCTAGCGAGCCGATGTAGCTGCCGTGGGTAAATGGCAGGATATCTGCCGCCAGTCGAAAGCCGCGTTTCTTGGCTCTCTTGACAAAGAACATCGCCGGACCGATCTTGTCGGTCAGCATCTTAACAAGAAGGTCCCGCTCTCGGTAGTCCTGCCGATAAATAATGATTCCATTAAAGTCGGTTACTTCCCGAGCCACGGTTAACCCCTCCTTATTCTAATAATCCTTATTCCGGTAACCGTAGTCCTTAAGCATGGCTGACTTATCACGCCAGCCGGGAACAACCTTGACCCACAGTTGAAGGAAGACCCGATCACCAAGCAAGCGTTCGATGTCCTGCCGGGCCATTGTCCCAATCTTCTTGAGCATCTGCCCCTTCTTACCGATAATAATCCCCTTTTGGCCAGGGCGCTCCACAATGATGTTAGCTGAAATGTGGACGTGTTCCTCGTCTTCGCGCTTGACTGAAGTAACGTCAACCGCTACTGAGTGTGGAACCTCATCCCGGGTCAGCATGAAGATCTTCTCCCGGATCATCTCCGCAATCACAAACCGCTCTGGGTGGTCACTGATTTGATCTTCCGGGTAGTACTGTGGACCGTGGGGAAGGCCAGCAATGATCTCGTTTAATAGGTTATTAACGTTGTTCCCTTGTAATGCAGATACTGGTACCACGGACTCAAACGGTAAGGCATCCTGGTATTGGGCTACAATGTCTGGCAGGTCGTTGGGGCTTACCTGGTCAATCTTATTGACGACCAGGTAGATTGGCTGCTTAACCTGTTTGAGCCGGTTGATGATGAAGTCATCACCAGGTCCCCGCTTATCCGTTGCACTGACAACAAAGAGAACTGCATCAACCTCATCCAAAGCGGACATCGTTGACCGTTCCATGAAGTCCCCTAGCTTAGTAGCGGGCTTGTGAACCCCCGGCGTATCAATGAAAATGATTTGGGCTTCCGGACTGGTATAAATCCCCTGAATCTTGTTCCGGGTAGTCTGGGCCACATTACTCATAATGGCCACCTTCTGCCCTACAATGTAGTTTAATAATGTCGATTTGCCGACGTTTGGCCGGCCAATCAAGGCGACAAAGCCGGACTTATAGTTTGGATTATCCATTTATTTTACTCCCTATCTAATTAATGCATAAAACCGCGGCACAAAGATGATCAATCCTACCGCCACCGCAAACAGGGCCGCCAGGAGAACCCCCCCGGCAGCAACATCCTTCGCCTTTTTGACGTTGATGTCATAGTGGTGGTTCGACAAGAGGTCAGTGACCGCCTCCGTGACCGTATTCAAGAACTCGGCAGCAAAGACCAGGAAGATCACCAACAGGATCCATAGCCAGTCGGCAGTACTGATGCGCAGGTACCAACCAACAATGACCGCTAGCATCGCTGCCAGAACATGGAAACGCATGTTACGTTCCTCTCTGAGCATCGCCACAATCCCGTCGAAGGCATGACCCATCGCTTGAAAAAGGTGGTGGTTCTTGGTCACCTGGTGATTATCGTGTGAGCCCATAGTCATCGAGAATCTCCCGTTGCAGTGCAAACATCTTTTTCTCGTCATCCGGTTGTTCATGGTCATAACCATTCAGGTGCAAAAAACCATGGACTGCTAAAAAGCCCAGTTCACGTTCTGGTGAATGACCAAGGAACTTAGCCTGCTCGGCGACCTTGTCCACCGAAATAAACAGGTCCCCTAAGTTAGTGGGCAGCTCAGCGGCTAGTTCCGGATCCATGATGATCGGCGATTCGTCGCCACTCTCCTCGGCCGCGAAGCTAAGGACGTCGGTAGCCCGGTCAACGCCCCGATACTGAGCATTAATCTTCTTAATTGCCGGATTATTCATCAGGGTCACCGACATCTCCGTGTTATCTGCTAAGTTGAGCTTCTTAGCGGCAAACTGGAGAATCTTCTCGATGAGCTCGTGCTGCTCTTGGCTGATGCCATTACTTGTCTGATCGTAAATTGTCAGATCCATCTTTTTGCTCCTTTGCTTTTTCTGCCTTCTTCGTTGTTGCTTCCTCATAGGCGTCAATGATCCGAGCAACAACCGGGTGCCGAACCACGTCTTCCACACTGAAGGTCACAAACTTGATTGACCGCACGTTTTGCAGGATCCGCTGCGCACTGACCAGTCCACTACGAACACCGTGTTTCAAGTCAATCTGCGAGATATCCCCGTTGACGACCATCTTGGAGCCGAAGCCGAACCGGGTCAAGAACATCTTCATCTGAGCATTGGTGGTGTTCTGGGCCTCATCCAAGATAATGAAGGCTCCATCCAGTGTCCGCCCCCGCATATAGGCCAGTGGCGCGATCTCAATCACGCCGCGTTCCATCAGTCGTTGGGTATGGTCAGTACCGAAGATATCATTTAACGCATCATAAATTGGCCGCAGGTAGGGGTCAACCTTCTCCTGGAGGTCACCAGGCAAGAAGCCTAAGCTCTCGCCGGCTTCCACGGCTGGCCGGGTGATAATGATTCGTTCAACTTCCCCCCGCTTAAGAGCGGCGACCGCCATAGCAACGGCTAGG
>DBOT01000119.1:6640-6889 GCA_002299975.1 Lactobacillaceae bacterium UBA639 | reverse complement strand
AACATTAACTTTGCCCTGCAACCACTGAAGAAGACTGGGCTAGGGCTGTACTGTTATCCGGCAGCGGATATGCATATCACTGTCATGGACATTATTGGCGCCCATAGTGGCTTTTACCTCTCTGCTGACCAACTGGCACGTTATCGGCAGCTAGTCGCTGAAACGGTGACAAGTACGCCGTCAATTGACTGGCACCTGGCTGGGCTGATGTTGAGCCCGGCCGCGGTGATGGTCAAGGGTTACTATTCG
>DBOT01000119.1:4062-6579 GCA_002299975.1 Lactobacillaceae bacterium UBA639 | reverse complement strand
GGCCTGCCGGTTCATGAGCGGTATACGACCCGAACCGGGCACGTTACGGTGGCGCGGTTTGCTCAACCGCTCCCTGATCCACGGGCGGTAGTAGGACTGGTGGATGCGGATCATTCGCTAGTCTTTGGTGATTTCACCAGTACGCGGGCGGACCTGGTCATCCATGACTGGTATAACCACCGGGTTCAGTTGGTTGACTCGTTTGCTTTCATCGAATGGGTCGGGGAACATTGATTTTTGTCCTTGTTTAGTGCAAAATAGAATAAGTAATCTTAAATTGGGTATGATCACCCGATGACGAAGAAGTGGAGGACTAGTAATGGCAGAAGATTCAAAGATTATCCTCAACAGTGATGATCAGTCTCTGGGCACAATCCAGATCGCCCCACGGGTACTGGAGATCATTGCGGGAATTGCCGCTAGTGAAGTCGACGGTGTTTCGAAGATGTACGGCACGTTTGCTAACAGTGTGAGTGAACTCCTGGGTCGTTCAGACTACCGGCGCGGTGTAAAGATCGCCAATGACCAGGACGAACTGTCAATTGACGTGGACGTTTATGTTGAGTACGGTGTTTCTGTACCTAAGGTCGCTGGTCTGATTCAAGAGCGGATCAAGCAGCAGGTGGCCCTGATGACCAACCTGCAGGTCACTGAGGTTAATGTCCACGTGAAGGGCATTGTGGCGGCTGCCGAAGATCAGGCCGTCGACCCAGATGACATCTTTGGTGAGAAGAAGGACGATGAAGAAGCGGGGGATCACGAATGAGTTTAAATCGACACCAAGTTCGTGAGGAGGCCTTCCAAGTCCTGTTTGCGCTGCAGACAGACTCCGATGCCGACCTTGCTACGATCTACCAATCAATTCCGCACCATGACCAACACCAGATTCCCGAATACCTCAAGACCCTGGTTGAAGGGGTTAATGAGCACCAGGGGGAACTGGACCAGGAAATCAGTTCGCTTTTGGCTGATAACTGGACGATTGACCGCCTGGCTAAGCCGGACCTGGTAATCTTGCGGTTAGGTCTGTTCGAGATGCAATACGTTGACGATGTTCCAACGGCCGTTGCGATCAACGAAGCCTTGGAACTTGCTAAGACCTTCAGCAATGATAAGTCCCGTAAGTTCATCAATGGGGCTTTAGGAAAGTTTGAACGTCAACTATCAAATTAAATGTAAAAACGCTGATCACTTGCTGGGCGAGGATCAGCGTTTTTTGAGACTTTTCGGGCCTTTGTGACCCATAGTGAACATGGTAAAATAGGCATTGACATTTAACTTTTGAGGGGGATTTGCAATGGCAACAGTAATTGACGGACGAAAGTTAGCAAAAGAGCTGAACCAGCAGACTAAAGAACGGGTTGCCAAACTGGCTAGCCAGGGAATTCAACCGGGGATCGTGGTAATTCTTGTCGGTGAAGACCCAGCCAGTGTCATTTACACCCGTAATAAGCAACGCAAGGCCGAGAAGCTGGGGATCAAATCAATCCTGAAAAAGTTCCCCGCCGATGTTGACCAGGAAACCGTGATGGCGGCGGTGGACCAGTATAACCAGGACGACACGATCGACGCCATTCTGGTTCAAGAACCACTCCCTGACCAGTTGGACGGCCAAGCCATTACAAATGCCATCCGTCCCGACAAGGATGTTGATGGCCTGCACCCTACCAACCTCGGAAAGCTCTATGCCAACCAGCCTGGTAACTACCCAGTGGCCTGCACGCCGCGGGGCATTATGACCATGCTGAACCACCATCATGTTGAATTAGCGGGAAAGAACGCCACAATTGTTGGCCGGAGCATCCTGGTCGGTAAGCCAATGGCCGCTCTCCTAAATAATGTCAATGCGACAACCACCTTGGCTAGTCGGCACACCCGTGATCTAGCGGCGGCGACCCGGCAGGCAGATATCCTGGTGGTTGCGACGGGCCATCCTAATTTGATTAAGGCGGCAGATGTCAAACCTGGCGCCGTGGTAATTGATGTTGGTATCAACCGCTTGTCATCTGGTAAACTGACGGGAGACGTTGATTTTGAACACGTCCAGGACGTAGCAAGCCTGATCACGCCGGTACCAGGTGGCGTTGGCCCAATGACCATCGCCAGCCTGATGCAACAGACGGTTGATATGGCGGAATGGAGACATAATGGACAGAAGTAAGTATTTAACGGTAAGTCAACTGACCAAATACCTGAAGCTTAAATTTGACCGTGATCCCTACCTGCAGACTGTTTACCTAACGGGGGAACTATCGAACTTCCGGCTGCGTCAACGGCACCAGTACTTCAGCTTGAAGGATGACGGGGCGGTGATCGATGCAGTCATGTTCGAGAGCAAGTTCCGCCAAGTTAAGTTTCGCCCTGAGGAGGGGATGAAGCTTTTGGTCGTGGGTCACGTCGGCCTATATGAACGCAACGGCCGTTACCAGATCTACATTGATAAGATGGAACCGGATGGGGTGGGTTCACTCTACGTGGCCTTTGAACAGCTCAAGAAAAAGCTTGAAGCGGAGGGAC
>DBOT01000119.1:0-4025 GCA_002299975.1 Lactobacillaceae bacterium UBA639 | reverse complement strand
CACCTGCCAAAGAAGCCTCTTCCGAAGTTTCCGAAGCGAATCGCGGTGGTCACCAGTCTCGATGGGGCGGTGATCCGTGATATTAACACGACCGTCCGCCGGCGCTACCCGATCGCCCAAGTGGTCCTCTATCCAACGGTGGTCCAGGGGGAGAAGGCGGCGGCCGACATCGCCCGTCAGATTAACCGGGCCAATGAACGGGGCGACTTCGATACCCTGATTATTGGTCGTGGTGGGGGTTCGATTGAGGACCTCTGGCCATTCAATGAGGAGGTCGTTGCCCGGGCGATCGCTGACAGCAAGATTCCCGTGATTTCCTCGGTGGGTCATGAAACGGATACGACGATTGCCGACCTGGTGGCGGACCAGCGTGCTGCAACCCCGACGGCGGCAGCAGAACTGGCCACGCCGGTCCTAACCGATACCTTGCTGGCCATTCAGGATAGTCAGAATCGTCTGGCGAACGCAATGCAGAATCGGATTGCTTTTGCTAAGAAAGAGCTGGCTAAGCAGACCCAGAGCTATATCTTCCAGCAACCAACTCGGTTGTACGAGAATTACGCCCAGAAGGTTGACCAACTTACCCAGCAGCTGATTCAGTTGCAGCAGAACATGTTTGTTAACCGGAAGGCCCAGTTGCAACAATTGACCAGTCGGCTAGCCGCCACCTCACCACGTCACCAGATCAGCCAGCAGAAACAATTGGTTGACCAGTTGGCTAAGCAGTTACGGACGAATGCCCTTGCTGATTACCAGCGTCGTCAGGAGAAACTGACCAGCCTGGTTCGGCAATTGGATTCTCTCAGCCCGTTAAAGATCATGGGCCGTGGGTATACCTATGTTACGAAGGACCAACGCGTGGTTAATCATGCCGGTCAGCTGGCAGTTGGCCAGTCGGTCCAGCTGCATTTCAAGGATGGCCAGGCAATGGCAAAGATTACGAAGATCAAGGAGCAAAAATAATGGCAACAAAAAAAGAACCAACATTTGAAGAACAGTTGGCGCAATTGCAGCAAATCGTTAACCAACTGGAGCAGGGAAATGTCCCGTTAGAGGAAGCATTGCAACAGTTCCAGGAAGGAATCAAGCTTTCTAAGGAATTACAGGGGAAGCTAACTAATGCAGAAAAGACTCTTGGCCACCTGATTGATGACGATGGCAACGAGAAGGTCTACGAAGGTAGCAATGATGACCCTAGTAATAATGGCGGCGGTAACCGCGGTTACGGTAGTGGAGACCAGGTGAAGGGATAATCATGGTACAAACAATTAGTGAATTAAAGACGAGAATTGATGACTACCTTGGTGACCACCTGGCAGCCGATGTCGACCAGGACACCCTGTATTCATCGATGCGCTACTCACTGATGGCTGGTGGTAAACGGTTGCGGCCAGCCTTGACGTTGGCAACGGTCGAGATGCTTGGCGGGGAAATCGATGAGGACGTCATGCACGCTGCCACCGCTTTGGAACTCCTCCATACCTATTCCTTGATTCATGATGACCTGCCAGCAATGGACAATGATGACCTGCGGCGGGGTAAACCGACCAATCATTGCCGCTATGGTGCCGGAATGGCAACGCTAGCGGGGGATGGCCTGTTAACCTTGGCCTTTCAATGGGTAACTGACAATGGCTTGCCAGCTGAAATTCGTGCTGAGCTGACCCTGGCCCTGGCACAGGCTGCTGGTCCTGCCGGGATGGTTGCCGGTCAGGCGCGTGATATTGAGGGGGAAGGTCACCAGTTAGACCTTGCTCAGCTGCGCTACCTTCACCGGCAAAAGACTGGGGCCCTGCTCCGCTATGCCGTTTTAGCCGGTGGAATCATCACTAACCAGTCGCGGCCAGTTAAAGCGGCTCTGGCAGACTTCGGGGCTCAGTTTGGCCTGGCCTTCCAGATATACGATGACTTGATGGACGTCCTGGGAACGACTGCGCAGATGGGTAAGCAGGTCCACAAGGATGCCGATGAACACAAAAACACCTATCCAGGTCTGTTAGGAACTGCTGGTGCCGAAGAACAGTTGCACAAGGCACTGCAGTCAGCTAAGGACGCGCAGACGAAGCTCAATGAGTTGACCGGGCGTTCATTTGCTGGTTACGACCAGTTTTTAGCATATTTCAAATTGTAGAGGAATTTAAGAATGAAAAAAGAACGTGTAGATGTACTATTGGTCCAACAAGGACTCTTTGACTCCCGCGAGCAGGCAAAACGCTCGGTGATGGCCGGCGAGATCCTGGGCAAGAACAATGAGCGCTTGGATAAGCCGGGCCAAAAGATTCCGGTAACGACAACCCTGCATATGAAGGGCCACAAGATGCCCTACGTCAGTCGGGGTGGCCTGAAGCTGGCCAAGGCACTGAAGGTCTTCAACATCAGTGTTAAGGACAAGACCGTCCTGGATATTGGTTCCTCAACCGGTGGCTTTACTGATGTCATGTTGCAAAATGGGGCCAAGTTGAGTTATGCCCTGGATGTGGGAACTAACCAGCTGGTTTGGCAATTACGGGAAGATCCCCGGGTAGTGGTGATGGAACAGACAAACTTCCGTTACAGTACCCTGGACGACTTCACCCATGGTCAGCCAGAATTTGCCTCGATCGATGTCTCCTTTATCTCACTGCGGCTGATTTTGCCACCATTGGCAAAGATCCTGCAGATGGGCGGGGAAGTGGTGGCTTTGATTAAGCCCCAGTTTGAGGCCGGTAAGGAGCATGTGGGAAAGCACGGCATCGTTCGTGACCATGCCGTCCACCGCGCTGTTTTAGAGGAGGTCCTCCAGTTTGCCAATGAGGACCATTTTGATGTATTGGGACTTGACTATTCACCGATCAAGGGTGGCCAGGGGAATATTGAATTCCTGGCCCACCTCAAGCTGACTGACCAGCCCGGGTCCATTTCTTCAACGGTTGATATTGACCGGGTACTGGCGGCGGCCGATCAGGATTTAAACCAAAAGGAAAAGTAGGGAGTTTTTTATGAAAAAGGCAGAGCGTCAAGAGAAAATTCGGGAGATCATCACGGCGGAAAGTGTTGAGCGCCAAGAAGACTTGGTGAAGCGCCTGAACGAATTGGGACTGCGGGTTACGCAGGCGACGATCTCACGAGACATCAAGGAGATGCAACTGGTAAAGATTCCAGCCGAGAACGGTGGGTATCGCTACGGCCTGCCGGCATACCGGCGGCAAAGCGATGAGCAACAGCTGAAAGATGTCCTGCAAGACAGCCTGATGAAGCTGAAACGCAGCGACCGTTTCTTGGCGCTGACGGTCCACCCGGGGAATGGACCAGTGGTTGCGGTACTCTTACGCCGGGTAGACTATTCGACAATCTTCACGACTATTGGGGACGATGCCAGCGTGTTGATTGTCTGTGTTTCGGCAACGGCAGCTGAGCAATTGGAAAATAAGCTGAATGAATTAGCAAATAACTAAGGCGGGTGAGCGTGTGCTGCAAGAATTAACAATTGATAATTTGGCAATCATTAAGCACCTGACCCTTGATTTTGCCAACCAAATGACGGTCCTGACCGGGGAAACCGGAGCCGGGAAGTCGATCATTATCGATGCGGTGGGCCTCTTGGCTGGTGGCCGGGGCTCCCAGGAGTATATCCGGCGGGGTGAGGATAAGCTGAGCCTGCAGGGACAGTTTGCGATTCCTGATGATCCGGCTTTTAACGACTTACTTGACTCAATGGGAATCGATCATGAGGATAACATGTTGATCATCTCCCGGGATATTCACCGCAACGGCCGCAACATCATCCGGGTTAATGGCGAACTGATCAATACGACAATGTTACGCAAGATCGGGGCCCACCTGGTTGATATTCAGGGGCAAAATGAACACCAACAATTGATGCAGCCAGAGACGCACCTGGGGATGCTGGACCAGTTTGCTAGTGTTGAGGTGGCCCCGCTCCTCACTGAATACCAGCAGCATTATCGGGACTATGTCAAACTCAAGACAGCGTTCAATAAGAAACAAGCCAACGAGCAGCAATGGGCGCAACGGCTTGATATGCT
>DBOT01000091.1 GCA_002299975.1 Lactobacillaceae bacterium UBA639 | reverse complement strand
ATAATTTTAATGACAGGTTGATTTAAAAGGATCCACATCCCCTGATCTATAAATAGCTCTATAAGTTACTTTTAAGCTACATGTTTTAAAACAGTCTCTTAAGAATTTTAGAGACTGTTTTTCTTTTTTAAATTAATTCGTGATGACCTTTACTTTCAGCAAAATTTAGTTACTACTGTATTTCCTAACAATATTGTTACTAAATTCGATTATTGTTCATAAGCATATTGGCATTTGAGCCTTGTTTCATCATAATCATTCGTATAAAGCACTATATTTATTTATTCAATTACTATATTGTTCGTATTTAGGAGGAGAAAGATGCACTGGTTTGCTGATTTGATGGCCGCTATTGGCGTTGTCTTGAACGGAATCCCTCAAGGAATCATGGCAATGGGCCTTGGTTTTGCCGTTTTTCCAACTACTTTTTCATTTTTGCTTGTTGCCGCAATTAATTTTATTTTTCATTCGGTTGCACCGGTTTCTTTTCAAGCGGAGTCACTAGCATTAACGGGTAATTTAGGCCGTAATACACGTGAGTTTACTTCGATCATCTTTGGCGGTTCCGTAATTATGGCGATTATCGGCTTTACCGGTGTTTTGACGCGTATCGTGCACCTCTTTGGTAACCAGGTCATCACGGCAATGATGGCTGGTGTTGGCATCATGCTTGCTAAGATATCCCTAGATATGTCTAAAGTTCATCATCACAGCTTGACTGGTTGGTTATCAATCCTCATCGCAGTAATCACTTACCTAATTTCTAAGGATTTAGTGTGGACGATCTGCCTTTCTGTAATTCTCTCTAGTCTCTACGCGGTCTTTGGAGAACACTACCGAGCTAATTTACCGGCAAATGTGACGGTTCGTAAGTTTATTTTCACTAAACCAACCTTTAATCTTAGGATTGTTCGTGGAGCATTGAGCCTAGCTTGCCTGAATATCGGTGCTAATCTCTCTTATGGATTAATTACGGGACAAATGACTGGTATTAAGCCTAATCCCGTTAATTTGAACCTGCTGACGAGCTCACAGGCACTAGCCGATATGGGAACTAGTCTGCTTGGTGGTGCTCCAGTAGAAACAATTATTTCAGCAACTGCCAGCGCTCCAGAACCTGTAATTGCGGGTTGTCTCATGATGCTGATCATGGCAGCGATCCTCGCCTTAGGCTTACTACAGAAAGTTGGCAAATACGTCCCCAGTTCCTCAATCGCGGGCTTCCTATTCGTTTTAGGAATGTTTGTAACTTTTCCGGAAAATGCTGCTACTGCTCTGGCTGGAAAGGAACAATTGGTAGCAGCCACTACAATGCTGGTTACAGCGTTAGTTGATCCATTTGTTGGCCTCCTTTCCGGCGGCTTACTGAAGATTCTATTACCGTTATTTGCACTATTATAGGAGGCATATCATGAAAACATACCAACTTACTATCGGTGATCAGCATCGCGAGTTACCTATTGTCCAAATTAGTAACGATACCGCCATTGCTTCATTTGTTCTGCTTGGCGATGATGCGATGAGTTATACGGCAGCTAAGCTTTTGCTACCTAAGCTCCCTTCTCATTTTGACTATATTGTAACGGTTGAAAGCAAAGGCATCTCCCTCGCCCATGATCTCACCTTATTGAGTAATCATCCCCATTCACTAGTTATTCGTAAGTCTGTGAAGGAGTATATGCGCCATCCCCTAGAAACGCACGTCAATGCGATTACTACTAGCCATGAACAGGAGCTAGTTCTTGACGGTAATGATGCCGAGAAGCTTCGTGGCAAGCAAGTTGTCTTAGTTGATGATGTTATTAGTACGGGAGGCTCTATTCATGCTGCAAGTGAGCTCTTGGATAAGGCCGGTTGTCATATTGTCAGTAAAATGGCAATTTTAGCAGAGGGGGCAGCCGCTAAGCGGAACGATATTCAATTCTTAAAGCCTCTCCCCCTCTTCAATCTAGATGGGACTGTTAAGACCAACTATTAACTTCTTATAATTAAATAAATTAAATAATGGCCTGTCCTATTCAATAAATAAGACAAGCCATTATTTAGATTAATTGGTTCCCCAATATATAGGGGGATTTTAAGCTAGGAAAGCGTGGTTTACCTAACCACGCCTTTTTAGTTATTTAGCTCTTACCAACCTTCATGTGTTAATTCAGCAGGGAGTTTGATGCGATCATGCTCCAGATCGTTAAAGACGTCATCGAGGATCGCAAAGGCCTGATCAAGTTGCTGACGAGTGATAACCAACGGTGGTTGGAACCGTAACACATTCCCGTTCAGCTTAACCATGATAACCCCTTTTTGGAAGGCCCGATAGATAACCTTTGCCGCCGCATCAGGATCTGGTTCCTTGCTCTGCCGATCCTTAACAAGCTCAATTCCCCCATTGAGACCAAGCATCCGAATATCACCGATGCAATCATACTTATCAGCAAGCTTTTCAAACTGCTTCTTGGCGTAAACACCATCTACTGCTGACTTATGAACTAGGTCCTCTTCGTCAATGACGTCCAGAGTAGCTAGTGCTGCTGCTGCCACAACAGGATTTCCCCCACTGGTAAAGACATACGATGAGGTCTTCAGTGAATCGAGGATCTCGGCACTTCCCAAAACAGCACTCATCGGCAGTTGACATGCCAAGGATTTCCCTGTTGCTAGCAAATCAGGCGTAATACCAAAGTGCTGATAAGACCAGAACTTCCCTGTTCGTCCTAATCCCTGGTTAACTTCATCCACCACAAATAAGATCCCGTGTTCATGACAGAAATTGTAAACCAACTGGACATATTCCTTCGGTGGGATGATGATTCCAGCATCCCCCTGAATGGGCTCCATCATCACACAAGCAGTTTCTTCAACGGGCAGATAAGTCTCAAATGGCCGCTTAAAGGCGTTAAAAAAGCGAATGGCAACATCGTGCTCACTTTCCCCTGGATGGCGCCGATAGAGGTTAGGGAACGGGACATGGACGACATTAGGCAAGAGTGGCCCAATCTTACGAACCATATCAACGTCACAGGCACCAGCAGTGATAGCTCCATAGGTGGTTCCGTGGTAGGCACCCTCGTAGGAGACGATGTAGGAGCGTCCGGTATAGGCACGGGCAAACTTGATCATTCCTTCAGTCGCATCTGAACCAGAAGTCCCATAGGCAACCTTATTATGACCATCCCCAGGTGCTAGTTCAGCCAGACGGGCGCCAAGCTTAATACTGGTTGGATTGGTGAAATAACCAGCATCGTAGCCAATAAAACGATCAATCTGGTTCTTTAGCGCTGCAACCACCTTAGGGTTATTATGACCAACGTTCATTGCCGAGTCACTTCCCAAAAGGTCAATGTACTTCTTTCCTTCAACATCGGTCACAATTGCGCCACGAGCAGATTTCACAACTAGGTTAAAGTATTGAATTAACTGTGTTTCCGCAATATTCTGGTGATTTTGGTGTACCAGCTTGTCCCCAAGGTCATTCTCCCATGCCATGCTGATTTTCCTCCTATGATATAATCATGTGAAAAACATTAAAAAATGATTTGAAAATACCATAGCACATTTAATTAAAGAGCGCAATACTAGTAAAAATTAAACAGCCAGGAGTGTGGGGACATTCCTGACTGTTCTACATTTGATTATGTACAAAGCTATTCTAGGACGTTCGTACAATACCCCTTAGGGTTGAC
>DBOT01000106.1:6346-29445 GCA_002299975.1 Lactobacillaceae bacterium UBA639 | reverse complement strand
GGTTTGACAATTCGTCTTAAACAAATTTGGATCATGACAAGGGCGATAACTCCTGTCATGATCCAAATCCTATTTTTAAACGTTACCGAATTGCTCCGTAACGATTACTTTCCAAAGTTTAAGCTTAGTTGGCACCGTTGGTAAAGTCGACAACCATCCGTCCAATGATCTTTCCGTCCTTCATTTCGTCAACGATATCGTTGATTTCACTGAGCTTCCGGGTGTGAACGATTGGGTCAATCCCACCGTCTGCGGCTAACTGGAAGGCTTCGGCAAGGTCCTGCCGGGTACCAACCAGTGAGCCGACGATCTCGATCCCGTCAAGGACGGTCTTGGAGATTGGGACATCGATGTTACCCTTTGGCAGGGAAACAGCAACAACCTTACCGCCAGCCTTGACGGAAGCCAGGGCCTGATCATAGCAGATTGGGGCGGTGGCAGTTACAACTGCCGCTTGGGCGCCGCCGATCTTGTCTTGGATCTCCTTGGCAGGGTCAGTCTTAGCAGAGTTAATGATGATGTCAGCACCGTTTTCCTTAGCGGATTGCAGCTTATCGTCATTGATGTCAACTGCGATGACGTGAGCCTTGAAGACATTCTTGGCCCATTGAACACCGAGGTTACCAAGGCCACCAGCACCATAAATGGCAATCCATTGACCAGGACGAATCTCGCTGGTCTTGATGGCCTTGTAGGTGGTAACTCCGGCACAGGTTACTGACGTTGCCTTGATTGGGTCGAGGTTTTCAGGAACCTTGACCGCGTAGTTGGCTTCGACGATGCAGTATTCAGCCATTGCACCATCAACGTTGTAGCCGGCGTTCTTGACGTGGCGGCAAAGGGATTCATTACCGCTGACACAGTATTCACAGTGTCCACAGCCGGAGAAGAACCAGGCGATTGAAACCCGGTCACCGACCTTAACACTGGTAACCCCAGGAGCGACCTTAACAACCCGGCCGATTCCTTCGTGACCGGTAATCCGGCCTGGAACCTTACCGAAGTCCCCAGCGGCAACATGGAGATCGGTGTGGCAGAGACCACAGTATTCCATCTTAACTAGGGCTTCACCGGCCTTGAGATCACGCAGCTCAACGTCCTTAACGTCAAAGTAACCATCACAATTGTCACGTACTACAGCAGCTTTCATTGCAAAGCATCTCCTTGAGGTGATCAAGAATGTTTGAATTTGTTGAAAGAGTGAAACATTAATTGATCACCTCGGCTCCTACTTTAGTCCGATCCACACTAAAATGCAAGCGCTTTCTTTAATTTAATAATATTTTTTACTAAAAGTAAAACGGCTTCCCAACTACCAGTAGCAGTTTGGGGAGCCGTTTTGGATTATTTATTCTAACTTAGGCAGCCTTGTGGTGAACGTTGTGAGCACTGTGGGTGTTCGTTAAGTTCCGGTAGCCGAAGTAGAACTGAATAGCAGCGACAGCGATGTTGACCCAGTTCATGGTGATGAACCAGCCATCAATTCCGCTGGCGTCGTGGGTGACACCGTAGTATACCCAGAATCCAATTACAATTGCACAAACATTAATCCAAGCGAAGGTCTTTTGTAACGTTTGATCATCGAGCTTGAACCACATCCATACCACATTGACGACAAACCAAATGGCTAAAACCCAAAATACAAAGTTAAACATAAGACACCCCTCCTTAGAGTTTTCATTGTGACAACGGATCAATGATCTTCCTCATCGATCACCTTTATTGTAGGTCACCTCTGACCTATCGTTAAGCATTGTGTGTTGATAAGTGGCCAGTTAATGGACATGCAGGGATAATTAGTTAGTGAAGGGGAATATTAAGATGACTGTTTCTTCTTAGCACATATCACGTTAATTGTTCATACCGTTAAAGTGGTTGTTTCCTCGAATGCAATTATGTATAATATTATATAAGGTATAGCATAAGACAAAGGAGGGAGCGCCAATGAAAATTCAGATTACCGCGGACCTGCTGGATGGGATCGTACTGGCCATTCTCAAACAGGATGACTACTATGGCTATGCCCTGACTCAGCGTGTTCAGGAGGTCATTACAGTCTCCGAATCGACGATGTACCCGGTACTGCGCCGGTTGAAGCGGGACGGCTTTGTGACGACCTATGACCAGCCCTACCAGGGGCGCAACCGCCGCTATTATCAGATTACGGCTGATGGTGAGGCCCACTTGAAGCGGGTGCGAAAGCTCTGGAACGACTATAAGAACAGCCTTGACCAATTATTTAATCCAACGGGGGAGGGGAACGAGAAATGAATGAGCGTGAGAAATACATCAGTGATCTATCTAGTTACCTCAGTCCATTGACGGCTGCGGAGCGCCAGGATGCGCTGGAGTTTTATGATGAGTTTATTGCTGACGGGGGACTGGACAGTCGGCAGGCCATTGAGAAGCGCCTTGGCACGCCCCGGCAGCTGAGCCGGAAGATCCTGGCTGATTATTCGATCAAGGCCAATGACCAGTCGAAAAAGGATGGGCAACCGGCTAGCCCCCATTCTAGCTGGCGGGTCTTCTGGTGGGTACTGATTGCCATCATTACCTCCCCGCTGACCTTTGGGATTGGGCTGGTGGCAGTGGCTACCCTGATTGCCCTGGCTGCCTGCCTGTTTGGGGTAATTATTGGCGCCCTAGCGCTGGTTGCTTCGCTGGCTGTTGCCGCGGTTGCAACTTTGTACGTAGGAATTGGCCTTATCGCCACGGAACCGATGACCGGTCTCTTCTACGGTGGGATCGGGCTAAGTGCCATCGGGGGCTTCATGGTCTGCTTGCCGTTGTTGTACTGGTTGGTTCGCTTATTGGCCCAGGCAATTGCTAACTTTGCCAAATTTGTTTACCAGAAGATTCAATCCAGAAGGGAGGCGGCCTGATGATGAAACGGATGTTTAAAATCGGCTGGCTGGTCTTAATAGTCGGTCTGGTGGCCCTTATGGTTGGCTACCTGAATCATGGTGACCGCGATGTTGACTTTCATAACGGCCGACCGCGGGTTCAGCGGCAAGCAAGCTGGCAACTGACCAACCGCCGCTTTGATAAGGTGGACCTGGACGTGACGACGGCTAATGTACGAATCAGGCGTGGGGCTGCCTTCCGGGTGAGCTATCATGGCTTAACTAAGAACAAGCCACTGGTGGTGAAGAAGGGACAGACCCTGGTAATCAAACAACCAGCTAGTGACCGGAGCTTCTTCTTCAATATCAACGGTTTTGATGACCAGCTGACGATTACCCTGCCCCGTGATGCCCAGATCAACGGGGGCACAATCAAGATGGATAGTGGCGACCTCGATATTGACGGGGTCGACCTGACTAATACTAAAATTGATGTGGCCAGTGGGAACGTCGATCTGACTGACCTGACGCTAAATGGTGGCCAGGCTGAACTGAACTCTGGAGACTTCACAGCTCACCAGTTGCGGGTCAGCGGCAATTACCGGGTCAATAATGATTCCGGTGATAACGAGGTTCATGCCGCCGGGATCGATGGTTACCGGCTGCAGACCACGAGCGGTGATAATGCCGTCAACGGTCATGACCGGGATCAGGACACGGTTGAGGATAATATGACCGCTAATAACACCCTGGAACTGATTACCCAGTCCGGCGATAACGAGTATGATAACTAATAGGGAGCGAGACAGAAGTCGTTTACGACTTCGTTTTCGAGCCCCCGCGAGCACAAATAGAGGTCCAGAGTTCGGTGTTTGCCGGGCTTTGGACCTCATTTGTGTACCGCGCTGTTCGCTTTTGCTCTATATAGAAGGACTTATGTCACAGCCCTTTTTTCGTTTATTTTTCAATGAAAAGGGTACAATATTATAGAAGAACTCGATACAAAGGAATGAATTAAGATGCCAATCTATACCGGTAAAACAATTGAAGAAGCCAAGCAGGCAGCTAGTGCGGCCCTTGGGGTTTCCGTTGACCAGCTGACGGTCAAGGTCCTTCAAGAACCACGCCATGGTTTTCTGGGGATCGGACGACGGCTGGCCAGAATCGATGCCCAAAAAGTTGTTGTTCATAAACCAAAGTCAGCGACTCCAGCTAAGCATGCGGTGAAGTCCACGGCAACCAAGTCAGCAACGCCGGCACCGGCTGCTAGCAAGCAGCCAGTAGAAAAACCTGCTGCTCCAGTGGCTGGGGATGACCTGGATCCGGCAGTTATTAAGGCCCGGCACGCTGCTAACCTAAAGAAGGTCCGGCACGCCGGTAATCAACTGGTGGAGTACCTGCAGGAGGCCTTTAAGAACCTGGGGATTGGAACAGTGCCGACGATTACGTCAGTCGAGGCCCATGCAATCACGATTGACATCAAGTCGCCAGAGCCGGGACGGGTCATCGGTCGTCATGGTCAACGAATCAACGCCATGGAGCAACTGAGTAACGTCTTCATGAACTACCATGGAGCCCCGAAGACGGTGGTGATGCTCGATACCTCAGACTACCGTAAACGTCGTCAGCAGGTCCTCCATGAATTGGCCCAGCGTGCCGAGACTGAAGTGGTAGCCAGTGGGCAGGCGGTCTTCCTCGATCCCATGCCGGCTCGGGAACGCAAGCAACTGCACAAGGAGTTGGAAGATAACCCCCATGTCAAGACCTATTCACATGGTCGCGAACCCTACCGGAGCGTGGTAGTGGCCCCGCAAAATTAGACTGGCAGTCTTTGGTTGACATTTACCATTGATGATTTTAGAATATTGTCGGTTATTAAATTAAATTAGTTAAAGTAGTGAAAGTGCTTTGACCATGGTGATGGCAGAAATGCCTTCAGACGTGGACTGGGCACTTTTTTTATTAGAAAGGAGCGTAAGCAATGGCAAACAGTGAGTCGGATACGATCGCAGCTATCTCGACCCCAGTCGGCGAAGGTGGTATCTCAATCATCCGGATCAGCGGGGATGATGCCCTCAAGGTGGCACAGCGGATCTACAAGGGTAAGGACCTGAGTAAGGTGGCTAGCCACACGATCAATTACGGTCACATTGTTGATCCAGACACCAAGCAAGAGGTCGACGAGGTGATGGTTTCAGTGATGCTGGCACCCCACACCTACACCCGTGAAGACGTGGTTGAAATCAACTGTCACGGGGGCCTGCTCGCGACCAACCGGATCCTTCAATTGGTACTGAGTTATGGTGCCCGGATGGCTGAACCAGGTGAATTCACTAAGCGGGCCTTCCTGAATGGCCGGCTCGACCTCTCCCAGTCTGAGGCGGTGATGGACCTGATCCGAGCCAAGACGGACAAGTCAATGAAGGTGGCCTTAAACCAACTGGACGGGGACCTTTCCCGCCTGATCCGGCACCTGCGTAAGGATATCCTGGATGTTTTGGCCCAAGTTGAGGTCAATATTGATTATCCTGAGTACGATGACGTTGAGGAAATGACAACTAAGATGCTGAAGGAGAAGGCCACGGATATCCAACAGCGGATCCAGGCCCTGCTCAAGACGGCCAAGCAGGGGAAGGTCCTGCGTGAAGGCCTGGCGACTGCGATCATTGGGCGGCCCAACGTCGGTAAGTCCAGCCTGCTGAACTCGCTGCTTCACGAGGATAAGGCGATCGTGACCAACGTGGCCGGGACGACCCGGGACGTAATCGAGGAGTATGTCAACGTCAATGGGGTACCGTTGAAGCTGATCGATACCGCGGGAATCCGTGACACTGCTGATACGGTTGAAAAGATCGGGGTGGAGCGGAGTCGTAAGGCCCTGGATGCAGCTGATCTGGTCCTGCTGTTGATCGATAATTCTGAACCACTGACGGACGAAGATGAGAAGCTGCTGGCGGCAACCAAGGACAAGCAACGGATCGTCATCTTAAACAAGACCGACCTGCCAAGCAAACTTGACCTAGACCACCTGAGGGAACTGGTGGGGGATGATGCCCTGATTGAGACTTCCATCGTCAAGCACGAGGGGATGGACCAGCTCGGTCAGCAGATCAGTCACATGTTCTTTGATCAAGGAATCGAAAGCAGTCAAAATAACGTCATGGTTACTAATGCCCGCCACATCGGCCTCCTCCACCAGGCTAATGATGCCTTAAACGATGTCTTAAAGGGAATCGCGGACGGGATGCCGGTCGACCTGGTCCAGATCGACATGACCCGGTGCTGGGACCTGCTCGGGGAGATTACCGGAGATAGTTACCAAGACGAGCTGCTTGATCAATTGTTTAGTCAATTCTGCCTAGGAAAGTAGGGAAAGTTATGAAGTCTGCAGAATCATTAAAAACTTCGGATGCCGTTCAGTACGAGGGCGGCGACTATGATGTCATTGTTGTCGGTGCCGGTCATGCCGGGAGTGAGGCTGCCTTAGCCGCTGCCCGGATGGGAAATAAAACCCTGCTGGTAACGATCAGCCTGGAGATGGTGGCCTTTATGCCATGTAACCCGTCTGTCGGGGGACCAGCCAAGGGGATCGTGGTCCGGGAGATCGATGCCCTCGGTGGTGAAATGGGGCATAACATCGATAAGACCTATGTCCAGATGCGGATGCTCAACACCGGGAAGGGTCCGGCTGTCCGTGCACTGCGGGCCCAGGCCGATAAGCACGCTTACCACCGGCAGATGAAGCTGACCATTGAACGGGAACCAAACCTGACCCTTCGCCAGGCTACGGTTGACAAGTTGATCGTTGAGGATGGCGTCTGCAAGGGGGTCATCACCAACACCGGTGCCCGTTACCACGCTAAGACTGTTGTCCTGACCGTGGGGACGGCCGCCCGGGGGAAGATTATCATCGGTGAATTGCAGTACCAATCGGGTCCTAACAACTCCAAGTCCGCTGTTAAGCTGTCGGAGAACTTGGAAGACCTCGGCTTTGACCTGGAACGGTTCAAGACGGGGACGCCGCCGCGGGTTAATGGGAACACCATCAACTTCGATGAGACTGACATCCAGCCCGGGGATGAGGAACCGCACCACTTCAGTTTCGATACTCCAGATAGTCAGTACATTTCCGTCAGTGACCAGCTGGCCTGCTGGTTGACCTACACCAACCCAACGACCCACGGGATCATCCGGGCAAACCTGAACCGGGCCCCAATGTTCTCCGGTGTAATCAAGGGGGTTGGTCCCCGTTACTGCCCATCAATTGAAGATAAGATTGTCCGGTTTGCTGACAAGTCTCGGCACCAGGTCTTCTTGGAACCTGAGGGTCGGGATACTGACGAGTACTACCTTGACGGGGTTTCAACTTCTATGCCTGAGGAGATCCAGAACAAGATCGTTCACTCAATCAAGGGACTGGAACGTGCCGAACTGATGCGGCCTGGTTACGCTATCGAATACGATGTAGTGGCCCCATATCAGCTGCACCCAACTCTGGAGACCAAGATTGTCAAGAACCTCTACACAGCGGGGCAGACCAACGGTTCTTCTGGTTATGAAGAGGCGGCTGGTCAAGGCCTGATCGCCGGGATCAACGCCGGACTGCGGGCCCAGGGCAAGAAGCCGTTTGTCCTTAAGCGTTCGGATGCCTACATTGGGGTCATGATCGATGACCTGGTTACCAAGGGCACAAAGGAACCCTACCGTCTGCTGACAAGTCGGGCCGAATACCGGTTGATTCTGCGCCACGACAATGCCGACTTCCGGCTGATGGAGAAGGGCCACGCGATCGGCCTGGTCAGCGATGAACGGCTGGCTAAGATGGAGGACAAGAAGGCCAAGGTGGCTGCCGAGATCAAGCGGCTGAAGTCAATCAAGCTCAAGCCAAGTGACGAGAAGATTAACACCTTCATCGAACAGCACGGTGACAACCGGCTGAAGGATGCGGTAGCCGCTGCCGACCTGCTGAAACGGCCATACTTCGACTACCAGACCCTGCTGAACTTCATTCCGGCTCCTCAGGAAACTTTGGACCGGCACGTGATTGAGCAAGTTGAGATTCAACTCAAGTACGCGGGCTACATCAAGAAGGAAGAGGTCAAGGTTGAACGGATGAAGCGGATGGAAGCTAAGCGGATTCCAGATGACATTGACTATGAGGACATCGATGGCTTAGCAACGGAAGGGCGGCAGAAGCTGGAGAAGATTCGGCCAGAGACCCTGGCTCAGGCTTCCCGGATTTCCGGTGTTAACCCGGCTGATATCGCCATCTTAAGTGTCTACGTCCGGCAAGGAAAGTTCTCCAAGAAGAACGAACAGTAATTGTTTTAGGGCCCGCGGAAAGCTGATGGTTGCTTTCTAGGAAGGCTCGTAAATGTTAGGGGCTGTAGCAAAAGTCGATTTTGTTGCGGCCCCTTTTAGCATGCTCGATCGTCCGCGGCGAGCAGACTATTTCCGCTGAGCGAGGGAATATTACAGAAGCATTGGCCTGAATATGATATAATTTAGTTTCGAGTTTAATTACGCACTGTTTTTTTACTGATCGCCACCCGCAATCATCCGGGCGATCAGCTGATGAATCTAGGGAAAGAAGAGGTACTTTAGAATGTGTGGGATTGTTGCATTTGTTGATAATGAAAAACCACAAATTAAGGACCAACTAATCAAAAAAATGAAAGACCGGATCATTCACCGGGGCCCCGATGCTGAGGGTCAATACGTGGATGATGATGTCGCCCTTGGCTTCCGGCGACTCAGCTTTATCGATGTTAAGTCCGGTAACCAGCCAATTTTTAACGAAGATGGCTCTAAGGCCATTGAATTTAATGGTGAAATCTACAACTTTGAAGAACTGCGTGAAGAATTAATCGAGGACGGGCACACCTTCAAGACTCATGCTGATACTGAAGTTATCCTGCATGGTTACGAACAATGGGGCAAGGAGATCGTCAACAAGCTCCGGGGAATGTTCGGTTTCGTCATCTGGGATAAGAAGACGAAGGAAATGTTCGGTGCCCGGGATCACTTTGGGATCAAGCCTCTGTACTACGCTAAGATGAACGGGACCTTCTTTGTCGGTTCTGAAATCAAGGCCTTCTTGGATCACCCGAACTTCAAGATGGAATTAAATAAGCGGGCCCTCAAGTCTTACATGACTTTCCAGTACAACGTTACTCAGGAGACCTTCTTCAAGGGCGTGTACCGTCTGCCTGAGGCCCACTACTTCACCTACAAGGATGGGAAGTTCGAGATGACCCAATACTGGGACGAAGACTTCGAACCAAAGGACGAGACCTTTGACCAGGCCGTTGATAACATCGACAACGTGGTTAAGGATTCCGTCAAGGCCCACACCTTTGCGGATAAGGGAATCAAGGTTGGCTCCTTCCTGTCTGCCGGGGTGGACTCCAGTTTGGTAACGGCCTTGATGCGGCCTAACAACACCTTCTCAATCGGGTTTGACAGTGGTTACGATGAAACCAAGCAGGCCCGTGAGCTGGCGGCCAAGTTGAAGCTGAAGAACACTGATAAGTTATTGACGGATGAGGAGGCCTTCAAGACCTTCCCACTGATCCAGTACTACCTGGACGAACCAGACTCCAACCCGTCTGTTGTGCCGCTTTACTTCCTGAACAAGCTGGCTAAGGACAACGGCTACAAGGCCCTCCTGTCTGGGGAAGGGGCCGACGAACTCTTCGCCGGCTACACGGCCTACGGTTTCAACACCAAGATCAAGTTCTTGCGGTGGGTCACCGACCAACTGAAGAAGCTGCCAAAGGAAAAGCGTTACAAGTTGGGTAAGTGGCTGGAAGGTAAGCAATTCCACGGTTCCGAACACCTTTACCGGAATCTGGCACCAGCCCGCGATACCTTCATCGGTCAGGCCTACATCTTTAGCCCAACCGAAGCCAATGAATACCTGAAGCCGGATTACCAGGATGGCCCATCCATCACCGACCTTCTTAAGCCACTCTATGATAAGTGCGATGAGAAGAAGGACATGAATGAAGTGGCTAAGAAGCAGTACGTCGACCTGCACCGCTTTATGCCGGGTGATATCTGCTTGAAGGCCGACAAGATGAGTATGGCCAACTCGGTTGAAATCCGGGTTCCACTGCTTGATAAAGAGGTTATGAAGGTGGCCGAAACCACGCCAACCAACTACCTCTTCAACTACAAGGGTACTAAGTGGGCCTTCCGGATGGCTGCCAACCGGCACCTGCCAGAAGAATGGGCTACCCGTCCTAAGCTTGGTTTCCCAACCCCAGTCCGTGAATGGCTGCGGGAGAAGAAGTACTACGAGATTGTTCGTGAGATGTTCGACCAGGACTTTGTCAGTGAATTCTTCGACCAGGACAAGCTGTTGAAGCTGGCTGATGATAACTTCAACGGTAAGATCGATGGCCGGCGGAAGATCTGGACGGTCTACACGTTCCTCGTTTGGTACAAGTTGTACTTTATCGATAAGTTTAAGCCGGATGAATCCGGAATCGACCGCGCTAAGCAGCCTGCTACTGCTGAAGCATAGGTCAATGAAATCACCTGTCATACTGGACGGGTGATTTTATTTTTGTGAATTGTTGAAAGCGCTAACAGGACATGCTATACTATAAGTGTAGAAAAGGTAATACCTAGTGAGGTGATTCCAATGGTAAGGATGATTCGAGCAGTAAGTTAACGTTTCCGTCGCTTAGGATTGAGAGAACGGAGTGATACCAATGGGCAATTTTGTTGAGGTAAGTCACTAAGGTTTCTTAATTGTGAGATGAGTACCATGACGAAGATGATTCGGGCAGTAAGTTAAGGGTTGTAGACCTCAAGGAAGACGAAAGGTTTGTGATACCAATGGGCTTCGAATTAATTGGTCACTAGGTTCGGATATAAAATTAAATAAAATGCCAAAACTAAATAATTATTCAAGCTAGCTCATGAAGATTGTGAGCTAGCTTTTATTTATGTAAAATTCATGACGATTGACCGCCATATATTCACATTTAGCCTAAAAAATGAAATAATAGACTTTTAAGAGAGAAAAATAAGAGGGGTCAATTACAAATGGAATTGCATGTTACGCCAATGCTAGCGTTATTACGTGAGCACCATTTACTGGATCACGTCAGCAATTTAACCGATTTTACCGCAACCGATGTATCCTATGATTCACGCCGGGTTAAACAGGGGACGTTGTTCTTCTGCAAGGGGAACTTCATGCCGAAATACTTGGCGATGGCTAAGGATAAGGGCGCGATCGCTTACGTCGCCGAACAGGAATATCCGGAAGGCCAGGGTCTGCCAGCGATTATCGTTAAGGATGAGCAGAAGGCTATGGCCCTGCTGGGTGCTGCCTTCTATGGTTTCCCGCAGAACGACCTGTTTATCATTGCCATTACGGGGACGAAAGGGAAGACCACGACTGCTTACTTTGCCGACCACATCCTTAAGCAGTCAACAGATGATCATGTCGCCCTGTTCTCGACGCTGGATCGGGTACTTGGTAACAAGCCGGGTGACAAGTTCAAGTCGGACTTGACCACCCCAGAGTCACTGGACCTCTTCCACGACATGCGGGCCGCTGTTAATAACGGGATGACCCACCTGGTGATGGAGGTTTCCTCACAGGCGTACAAGAAACATCGGGTCTACGGTCTGCACTATGACGTGGGGATCTTCTTAAACATCACGCCGGACCACATTGGTCGCAACGAGCACCCAACTTTTGCGGACTACCTGCACTGCAAGGAACAACTGCTGGTTAATGCCAAGACCTGCGTGATCAATGCCGAGACGCAGCACTTCACAGATGCCTATTACACCGCGAAAGCCACTACTCAGCCAGAGAATATCTACCTGTTTGCGCGGCGGGGAGCGAAGGTTGACCTGCCAGATGATCGGCAGCTGGACTTTGAGTACCGCAACGACCTCGAAGACTTACACGAGAGTGAGTTTGAATTAACGGCCTTGTCAGATCAGGGGCGCAAACTCAATTTGGATCATCGCTATACAACGAGTGTGCCTGGTGACTATAATGAAGGCAATGCAGTGGCGGCCGTAATTGCCAGTGGCCTGGCAGGTGCTAAGGCGGAAGATGCCGCCGCAACGCTTAACCATGTTCATATCCGGGGACGGATGGAGATGCTGACAACGAAACACCACGGGACGGTCTACGTCGACTATGCTCATAACTATGCCAGCACCAAGCGCCTGTTAGCCTTCCTGAAGCGGCAGACCAACGCTGGTAAGGTAACGGTTGTGCTGGGTTCGGCCGGTGATAAGGGAATTTCCCGGCGGCCAGGACTTGGGAAGGCCCTGACGGAGGAACATCCGGAACGGATCATCCTGACAACTGATGATCCCGGCTTCGAGGATCCGCTGAAGATTGCCAAGGAGATTGACTCCTACATCGACCACGAGCAGGTCGGGACGGTCCAGTTTATTATGGACCGGGCCAGTGCAATTAAGCAGGCGATCGACGGTAGCACGAACGGCGACATCGTAGTCCTGGCTGGTAAGGGTGAAGATCCATACCAGAAGGTCAAGGGTGTGAACACACCATATGCTTCCGACAGTAAAATTGCCCATGATTATATTGATGAAATTGAAAAATAGTGATGAATGAGGCGTAAGCTATGAAAACATTTCGGCAAGTGATGAGCTGGGTGATCCCGATTGTGATCGGGCTGTTGATTGCCCTGCTGATTAAACAATTTTTGTTCCAAGTTGTTCGGGTCGATGGGCCATCAATGCAACCGAACCTGCAGAATAATGAGCGGGTTTTCTGCCTGAAACGGTCTCAAATCCGCCACGGTAGCGTGGTAATCTTTGATGCTAACGGGGTTGACCCTCAGGTGGCTGTTAAGACCGACTACGTTAAGCGGGTCATCGGTTTACCAGGTGACACGGTGCGGTCCAAGAACGGGAACATCTACGTCAACGGTAAGAAGATCAACCAGAACTACATCAGTATGAAGCAGCGGGATGCGGGAACCGGCAACTGGAACCTGAAGAGTATCTCTGTTCAAAACAGCTGGCTGAAACATAACGGAGCCACTAAGGTACCGCAGGGTGAATACTTCGTCTTAGGGGATCACCGGAGCGTCTCCAATGATGGTCGTTACTGGGGCTTTGTACCGAAGAGTAAGATCGATGGGGTTGTGAAGGTGCCATCATGGGCCGGAACGAAGACCGCCCGTCAAAATGTCAATAAGGAGTGGCAACACTTCTACGCTAAGTAAATGAATTTGGTTCTCACCAGAACGGTGAGGGCCATTTTTTGTTAAGCTGTTTTAAAAAATTTGCCAGAAGGCTAGTAATTTATGACCGGTTCACCTATGATAGGTGAGAAACTAATGAACGGAGAAAATAAAGATGAAATCAGCAAAATTAGCAAAAATCCTGACGGCTTCGGCCCTAACATTAACACTGTTAGCGGTACCGGTCAGTCAGGCCGTGGTGCATGCTGATGACCAAGTTACCAGCACCTCTGCTAGCAGTGCCAGTTCGACCAGTCAGAACCAAACTCATACTTTGAAGAAGTCCTACGTGGTTTACGGAGCTGGGGCGGCGGACAAGGATGAACTGAATCAGGTCCTGGCGGTCGGGGATGATTTTACTAATCTGACGGCGACGGCCAGCGACTACCAGAAGTACATCAACCCGAACGGCTCGACCACCAATGCGGCCATGGTTAGTTCGGTCTCCATTGTCCCGACTGATCCCGGATCTGGGGTTCAGGTCAATGTCAAGAAGTTCAATGGCGATAACAACATCACCAAGGTGACCGCACAACAGTATGCGATGGTCGCCCAGATGGCCGGAGTAACCGACGTGACGATCACTGTTAGTGCCAACCGGCCGGTTTCCGGTGAGTCCGCCCTGACCGGGGTCTACAAGGCAATTGCGGCTGACGGGGTCGATCTCGATAGTCAAAATACCCAGTCTGCCAACCAGATGCTGGACGCTACCAACGGGGCAATTGAGGCTAACAAGGACGACAGCTCCTACCCTGGTAAACTGATGGCAGCCGTTGGGGATACTACTAAGTCGATCAACCAGCAGAAGAAACAGGGAGAGACGCCGACTAAGACGGAGATCCAGAACACGTTTAACCAGAACTTGCAGGAACGCAACATTTATAATCAGACCAAGAACTACACCGGGCCGATTGTTAACGCCCTGGTTCAGTTCAACAACTCACCGATCAGTGCCAGCAAGGACTACAGCTTCCACGTCAGTGACACGATCAAGAATGTTAAGAATTCCTCGGGGGACATTATGAATAAGGCGAAGAAGTTCCTCAATTCTACCGATGGTCAGGCGGCCCAGCAAAAGGCCCTGTCCTGGTGGGATAAGTTCGTCAACTGGCTGCGTAGCTGGTTCTAGAAATAAGCAAAACGGGAAACCATCGTTGCGGATGGTTCCCGTTTTTTAGTTCACACAGTATTTAAAATAAAGCGCCGCACGATCTACTTAGCTGACCGTGCGGCGTTGATTAGTTATTTCTGCTGGGAATGTGACAATTGGGCTTGCAATATTCTCAGTGGAAAGCCCAGGGAAGTCATATCAGTTACCGCTGCCGGGAACGTTATACTGTGCACCATGTGGGAGGGTGAATGCGAGATTATTGTAGCCGTTCCAGGTTGCCTGGTAGTGATAAAGGGCGGTTTCGTTATTGTGAATCGTTCCGGTCGTCGGTTGCCCCAGGGCTGCATTGACCTGGTGGGATACCCGTGCGATCTCCTTGGGTGTGGCAATTTGGAAATCAGTGCCATCGATCTGGGCGTCCTTACCCTGCAGATGGTCCCTGGTAACGTGGTCCATCGCACCGTGGTAATTCAGGTAGATGGTGGCCACGTTGTTAATCGGGAAGTTGGTCCGTACGCCATCAGCAACGGATGCCATCAGTTCGTTAGCATCGCTGAGGGACCCCTGTTTCTTAAAGGTGGTAATGGCTGATTCAATCACCTGCTGGCCCCGGCGCTGACGTCCGTAGTCGTTATTTGGATCATCGTAACGCATCCGGGAATACTTCAAGGCTTCGTCACCGTTCAGGTGTTGCTTGCCCTTCTTGAAGTGGTGTCCTTCATAGGTGAAGGCAAACGGGTTATCGACCGTTACCCCACCGATCGCGTTGACGACCTTTTTGAGGGTCCCCATGTTCAGGAGGGCGTAATAATCGACGGGAACATCGAGCAGCTCGCTCACCTGGTGCTGGGCCAGTTTAGCACCGCCGATTGCGTAGGACGCGTTGATTTTCACGTAGTCGGCACCATGGCTGGTGTTAACTTTAACCAAGGTATCCCGCGGAATGGCCGTCATGGTAATGGCCCGGCGCTGTGGGTTAACGGTCATCAACTCCATGGTGTCGGTATTGCCGGCGTAGCTCGTTCCTCGCCCGAGGGCCCCAACATCGGTCCCCATCACCAGGACGGTAAATGGTCGCTTTT
Organism: Lactobacillaceae bacterium UBA639; assembly: GCA_002299975.1. Classification (GTDB taxonomy): domain Bacteria; phylum Bacillota; class Bacilli; order Lactobacillales; family Lactobacillaceae; genus Limosilactobacillus. Next base: position 14,159 of record DBOT01000106.1, on the reverse strand, counting down.
CCTTGAGCTGGGTGGGCAGTTTCTTGTTCCCGACAACGGCCTTATCAGCGGCGGTTTGCCAAGCATGGTACTCGTAACCACCAATAAGGACGATGCCTAGAATGATCAGTAGTGCTAGCCAGCGCCAGTACTTCTTAAACGGCCGGCTAGAATGTTCTTTCGTCCGCATGTTACTTACTCCTTTATTTACTTCTGACGTTAATGTTAGTGGAAAACTGATATAAAATATCGTTTTATAATATTAGATATAAAGAAGTTGAATATCTGGAGGAGAACATGAATATTAAGCAATTACGGGCATTCCTAGTGGTGGCCCAGGAAAGACAGATTACCGCAGCGGCTAAGCGGCTCTATACGACTCAGCCGCCACTGTCTTATCAGATGAAGCAGCTGGAAAAAGAAGTGGGGGCCCAACTATTCATTCGTAACGCCCACGGAATTAACCTAACGGAGGCTGGTAGAACTTTCCTTCGCTACGCCCAGCAGATTGTCAACCTTGATCGTCAGGCCCGTGACGAACTGAGGCAAGAAGAGAGAGGCGTTATCGGGCAGATTAATCTCGGCCTGATTTCCTCGGCGGGCGGTTTGATCCCCAACGCCGCGCTCCGCTCCCTGACAAAGAGCTATCCCAAGTTAAACTTTAACATCACCGAGGCCAACACTTTTCAATTATTGGATCAACTCAATGATAACCTGCTGGACCTGGCAGTGGTCCGGACCCCACTGAATATGCAGGGACTGGAAAAAAAGATTCTAAATACGGATCGGATGGTGGCGGTTTACGATTCGACCAGCATCAAGTTGCCAGCACAAAGTCTGTGCCCCGATGACTTGGCCAATCAGCCACTGATTCTTTACCGCCGTTTTGAGGCCTTATTTAACCGGGAATTTGCTCAGTTAGGGATCGTGCCGTTTTACGCGGTCAGGTGTGATGATGCCCGCACCGCGATTCTGTGGGCCGACCGCGGAATGGGCGTGGCGCTGGTACCAGAATCGATTGCGGAGGAGTATGCGCATAGTACGGTTACCCCGATTGATTATCCCGCCTGGAATACCCATGTTCAGCTGGTCTGGCGAAAGGATCGGGTAATGTGGCCGGTGATTAGCCATTTGATTAAGCTGATGTAATTGATTTTTTGAAGTAAAAATAAGGCGCTGTCCGGTCTGGCTGATCGGACGGCGCCTTATTAAGTTGAGCGTTATTAACGTTGGTAGTTTTCCTTGAGGAAGCTTTCCATATCCTGTGGGGCATGGCCGGTGATGTGCCGGAAATCACGGGTGACACCATCCATCAAGCCCATGGCAGCGGCGTGGTACATCGAGGCAAGCTCGTCCCCGTCACCCTCGGCCCGGTAGATATTGGCGAATTCCTGGATGGTGACTGGGGCATAGCCGATTTGCTTCCCCGTTGCCTGGGTCATCAGGTGGGCCAACTCGACCATGTTGTAGTTCTGTTCCATGGATAACAGGTAGTTCTGGCCGTGGTCACGAAGGTAGGGCTTGACGGCCACGTTAGCAATGGCTTCGGCGCTGTCCTGTCGGCTGATGAAGCTCATTGCCTGGTCACCGATTGGGTAGATCACGTTCTGCCGTTCGATCAACTCTGGTAGGTAGGGGATCAGCGGGTCAGCGTAGAGGGCATTCTTGAGAACCGCGTACTGAAGGCCTGATGAGGCAAGTCGAGCAGGGAGGTAGGCGTAGTAGCCAGCCATCTGGAAAGGATTGTTGTATTGGTCGGCAATGAAGCTGACATCAACCAGGTTATTGACCCCGGCCTGCTTCATGGCGGTCAGGGAGTTTTCAAACTCGTTGATCCGGCCCTGGACGTCGTAGGTCAAGCTGGGGATGTAGATAAGAACGTCGACGCCCGTGAAGGCAGCTGTCATCTTGGCAACGTCTTGGTAGTCGATCGCAGCGATCTCATAACCTTCATCCTTGAAGTGGGCGGCCTTGGCGGGGGTGTGAACGCCCAGGCGAATGTTTTGCTTAGCAGTTAGCTTGCTGAGTTGGGCAACCACTTTTTGGCCGAGGTGACCAGTGGCGCCAGTAATTAGATACTTCATAATTAATCTTCCTTTCTTTGTTTAGCTTCTTTTTGGGCCTGCTTAACCAGGATGGTATCGATGATGTCTTGGAGGCTGGTCCGAGCCAGTTTAGCTTCTGCCGCTACCTCGGCCTGGTGGTAGGCCTCAGTGAGGGTTTCCTGGATATTACCCCCGACAATGCATTCTGGATTGGTCTTGCGGTCAATTGTAAAGAGGTGGGGGTCATCCTCGACCGCGAGGAACACGTCGTACAGTGAGATGGCGGTTGGGTCCTTGGCCAGTGATGGCTCGGCGGCCCCGTGGACGGTATTGAGCAACCCCGCCTTGCGCAATTGACTCATCAGACGCCGAACCACGACGGGGGAGGTGCCGATGCTGGAAGCAATGTTGTTACTAGTCAGGGGAACCTTACCGTGATAGATATTGATGAAAGCAAGAATATGGATGCTATCACTGAAGCGGGTTGAAATCTTCACGCTTATCACTCCTTCTGCATCTATTGTAATTTATTAAGTTACAAATTTCAACAGTAAAAGAGTTGACAAAAGCTAATTAAGAAACTATTATGGGTGTCGATGGAACTTAACAAGTTACAAAAAGGAGCGATATCGACATGCAGTTCAAAAAATTAATGGTAGCAGCCCTGTTGGCAACCGCAACCTTATTGATGGGGACGGTGGCTCCAGCGACAGCCAGTGCTGCCAGCAATAAGCCAATCATTGTTGGTTCCAAGAGTGTTCCGGAGAGTAAGACGGTCAGTGAGATCTACGCCATCGCTCTCGAGCATGCGGGCTACAAGGTGACCCGGAAGCAGAATATTTCTAACTCGGTGGTCTACAAGGCCGCAAAAACAGGCCAAGTAGATGTTTACCCTGAATATACGGGGACGATTGTGACGGCCTACCTGAAGAAGAATGGTCAAGGTAAGTCCGCCGCCCAGATGGCCAGCATTGCCCGCAAAGGGGTTGCTAAGGATGGCCTGACTACCTTCAACTACGCTCCTGATGATAACCGTCAGGGGGTTGGGATTCGGACTAGTGTGGCCAAGAAGTACCACATTAAGGACTTGAGTGATCTCCAAAAGCAGGCGGGTAAGATTCGCTTTGCCTCTCAGGGTGAGTTTGAAAAGCGGCCGGATGCGCTGCCAGCAATGAATAAGGCCTATGGCAAATTCGACTTCAAGTCGATCAAGGACTATGACGCCAACCTGCTCTACAAGATCATGGCGCAGGGCAAGGCCGATGCAGCACCGGTTTCCACGACAGATGGCCAGTTAGCTACCAGTAAGTTCCAACTTGTCAAGGATAACAAGAACATCTGGCCACCATACAACCTGGTTCCGCTGGCTAACAAGCAGGCCGTCAAGCGTTATCCAAAGATGGAAAAGACGCTGAACAAGGTTGATGCTAAGTTGACCACCAAGGCGGTAACTCAGCTAAATAAGCAGGTCGGTGTTGACGGGCAAAATTATCGTACCGTCGCCCAGAATTGGTATAATAAGAATATGAAGTAAACCGTTGAAAGCTGTGATAAACAGATCACAGCTTTATTTATATCAGGAGGCAACCCTTGTTAGCGCAGATTATTCATTATTTTCAAACCGATAGCGGCCAGTACTGGCAATACGTCGGCCAGCATATCTTGCTGAGCGTCAGTACCCTGGCCATCGCGATGGTAATTGCCTTGCCACTGGGCTATCTCGGTTCCCGGGTCAAAGCGGTGGCCAGTTTCTGTACCGCCTTCGCCCAGGTACTACGGATTATTCCCAGCCTGGCTCTGTTGTTTCTACTGATCCCGTTCATTGGGACCGGAATCGTCCCGGCTTTGATCGCCCTGGTTGTCCTGGCTTTGCCACCATTGATGATCAATACTATTCTGGGTTTCAATGAGGTCAGTCCCACCTATAAGGAAGTCGGTTTAGCCTTGGGGATGGATCGGCGACAACTGCGGCGGCAGATCGAAATCCCGTTGGCAATGCCCTACATTCTGAACGGGATCAAGCTGGCCCTGGTGGAAATCATCGCCAGTGCGACCCTGGCGACCTACATCGGTGCTGGGGGCTTGGGAACGTTAATTTTCACCGGCCTGGGTCTGTACGACATGTCCTATGTCGTGATCGGTGGGGTCAGTGTGGCCCTGCTCTCGCTGTTATCAATGCTCGGTTTTGATTTTTTGATTAGGAAGGTACAAAGAAATGACCAAAACAAGTATTCAATTTAAGCATGTCCAAAAGAGCTTCGGTGACAACTTGGTCATCCCCGACCTCTCCTTCACCGTCCAGGAGGGGGAGTTCGTCACCATCCTTGGTTCCTCAGGGAGTGGTAAGACGACCCTCCTTAAGATGATCAACGGTCTTCTCACCCCGAGCGCTGGTGAGATCCTGATCGGGGGTAAGAAGCTGGCCGACCAGGATCTCGTTGATCTCCGCCGGCACATCGGTTACGTGGTTCAGCAGATTGGTCTCTTTCCACACATGACAATTGCCCAGAACATTGGGGTCGTTCCCAAGATGCTTAACTGGCCACATGAGAAAATTGTTTCACGTGTAACAGAGCTCCTTAAGCTGGTCCAGCTCGACCCAGAAAGCTTTGCGGATCGCTACCCCAGCCAACTGTCGGGTGGTCAGCAACAACGGGTTGGCGTGGCCCGGGCCCTAGCGACTAATCCCCCTTATGTCCTGTTTGATGAACCGTTTGGGGCTTTGGACGCCCTGACCCGGCTAGAACTGCAGCGGGAGGTCAAGCGGATCCACGATAGTCTGGCTAACAAGACCTTCCTCTTCGTCACCCACGACATCAACGAAGCCCTCTTCCTCGGCCAGCGGGTGATGGTGATGCATGGCGGCAAGATTGAACAATTTGCGACCCCTGAGGAGGTTGTCACCCATCCGGCAACGACCTTCGTTAAGGAGCTGTTAGGAACCGTCCAGCAAAACGAGCAGTTATGGGGGTGGGTCCATGATTGAATATTGGCAGATGAATTCCAGTGAGATGCTGCAGGAGGTCGGCCAGCACGCCCAGATGGTCCTGCTGTCACTGCTGATTGCCCTGTTAGTGGCAATGGTGCTCGTTTTGGTGTTTCTGCGTCGCCAAAACTGGCTGAACGGTCTGGTCTACTTTTTCTCCCTGCTGTATTCGATCCCCAGCTTCGCCTTCTTTGCCCTCCTATTACCTTTCTCGGGCCTGGGAATGCGGACGGCGGTGATCGTCTTGACAGTTTACTGTGAGTATATTCTCCTGCGCTCCTTCATCACCGGGATCCGGGGGGTGGACCCAAGCCTGGTCGAAGTAGCCCACGGAATGGGAATGACCAGGTGGCAGACCTTTTATAAGGTTCAGCTTCCTCTGGCAATGCCGGCGATCTTCAGCGGTATCCAGGTGGCCCTGGCGTCGACGATGGCGATGGCTACCATTGCGGCCACGATTAACGCCGGTGGGCTGGGGCAGCTGCTCTTCGATGGCCTGCAGAATCAGCAGGTGGTCCCAATTCTCTGGGGAACCCTGTTGACGATGGCCCTAACCCTCGTCTGTGCCGGTTTGATCTGGCTATTGCAGTGGGTGCTGACGCATCGTTGGTTGAAAATGGTTAAGTGAAGTTCTTTACAAACGGCAAGTTAGATAGTATTCTTAAAATAAATTAAATATATTTCTTCGGGGCAGGGTGAAATTCCCAACCGACGGTAACAAGTTAATCTTGGAGTCCGTGACCCGCTGATCATTACGATTAGCGGTTGAACCAGTGCGAGTCTGGTACCGACAGTTAAAGTCTGGATGGGAGAAGAAATCAATATACTAGGACACTAGTAGTGTTTTTAAATATCGTTAATGACCCCGGATAATTGTTTATTATCCGGGTTTTATTTTTAAAGCCGTACTAGGACTAGGTAAAAAAGCCCCGAGAGATATTCTCGGAGCTTTTTTTGTTGGGGAGGGAAGACAGATGCAAGTTGATGAAAAATGGATGGGTTTAGCAATTGTGCAGGCAAGGCGGGCTGATTATACGACCTGGCAGAACCCCCGGGTCGGCGCTGTGGTCGTCAAGGATAACCAGCTCCTGGCGACGGGACACACCCACGAATTCGGCGGAGTTCACGCAGAACGGGACGCGATCAGGAAGTTAACAGCCTCCCAATTGCAGGGTGCGACCCTGTATGTGACCCTGGAACCCTGCAGCCACTACGGGAACCAGCCGCCGTGTGCGGACCTGATCGTTGATTCAGGGATCCGACGGGTCGTGGTTGCGGAGACCGATCCCCATGCGCTGGTGACCGGGAAGGGAATTCGTCGGTTACGTGATAGCGGACTGGAGGTTGTCACGGGAGTCCTGGCTGACCGGGCCGCGGCGGTGAATCCCCACTACAACTTTTATTTTCAGAAGCACCGGCCATGGGTCACACTCAAGCAGGCAGTGTCACGTGATGGCAAGGTGGCTGCGGCTCCCGGAGAGCGGACCACGATTACCAATCAAGCAGTTTATGACCGGGTTCACCAAGAGCGGGCCTGGTTTCACGGGATCGTCATCGGTAGTCAAACGGCCATTGTCGACAATCCCACCCTCCTGACCACGGCGTCAACCGGCTTTCCTCCGGTCCGGATTATTCTCGACCGACGGGGCCGTCTGGCGCAGCATTCAGCCCTCCAGTTATTGCAAGATGGGGCCGCACCTACCTGGGTCTTCACCAGTGATCCCACATTGAAGGAGCGGCTGGCTGATAGTCATGCTGAGGTGATCTACCAGATGGATGCTGGTATCCCGTCGGTTGTAACTGAGTGTGGCCGTCGCGGCTTGCAGGCCCTCTATATTGAGGGTGGGCCGACCATTCACCGGGCTTTCCTGAAGAGTGGGCTGGTCAATGAGCTCCTGACCTATCAGGGTGCTGGTTGGCTTGGCGAACATGGGGTGGCTAGTGCTTGGCACCCTAAGGACGCAGCAGGAGAACTTTTAGGAGACAATATCAGAATAGTTGAGAGGATGGGAGCTAATGTTTAGTGGACTAATCGGAACGACGGGAAAGATCCGCCTGTTGGAGCAAACTGGGGAGACAATGCATTTAACTGTGGTCCCACAGGCAAGTGATTTTTTGAAAGGGGCGGTAGTTGGCGATTCAATTGCGGTCGACGGTACCTGTCTGACAATCGAGCAGTTTGTTGATGACGGCTTCACCGTTACATTAATGCCGCAGAGCTTTATCAAGACGATCTTCAAGGAGCGGCGAGTTGGCGACCTAGTAAATCTCGAGCGCTCGCTGAAAATCGGGGACCGACTGGAAGGCCATATTGTAACGGGCCACGTCGATGAGGTCACCCGGGTGATTGACCGTCGAGTGAACGAAAATGCCATTGAATTGACCTTTGCGCTGCCATCGTGGCTTCGTGACCAGGTAGTTTCACAAGGCAGTGTCGCCATCAACGGGGTCAGCCTGACGGTAATGCGGGCCGGTGAGAACGACTTTAGTGTCGGCTTGATTCCCCATACCCAGGCGGTGACCAACCTCGATGGGCTGCAAGTTGGTGACCTAGTCAATATGGAGACCGATATCTTGGGTAAGTATGTTGCAAGAAATATGAAAGTGGGGCTGAAGTAATGAATGTTAAAAAAATCCAGGATGCACTGGCACAGCTGAAGAATGGTGGACTGGTGATTGTGATGGACGATCAGGACCGCGAAGCCGAGGGCGATATGATTGGTCTCGCCAGCAAGGCCACTCCAGCCAAAGTCAACTTTATGACCAAGTATGCGCGGGGGTTGATGTGTGTTCCCATGGCACC
>DBOT01000106.1:3749-6339 GCA_002299975.1 Lactobacillaceae bacterium UBA639 | reverse complement strand
GGGTAGCCAAACGCCTCCAGCTACCCCAGATGACGACCGATAACACGGACCCATTTGGGACGGCCTTTACGATCAGTGTTGATCACCACTCAACCACCACTGGAATCTCGGCATTTGATCAGTGGCGTACGATTACCCACCTGGCAGATCCGCAATCGACTAACCAGGATTTCTACAAGCCTGGTCACATCTTCCCGCTGGTCGCCAAGGAAGGCGGAGTTCTGGAACGCAACGGTCATACCGAGGCGGCCGTTGACCTGGCTAAGCTGGCCGGGGAAGAACCAGTCGCCTATATCTGTGAGATCCTAAAGTCGAATGGGGAGATGGCCCGGTCCACGGAGCTCCACGAAATGGCGGCCGAATATAGCCTGCCGCTCATCACCATCAAGGAGCTTCAGGAGTACCAGCAAAATGAGGTGAGTAAGCCTGTCGAAGAAGTGAAGCTCCCCAGCGCCTACGGAGATTTTCGCTTACGCTATTTCCCTGGTGGTAACCTAGCCCTGATCAAGGGGGATTTGAATAGTTCGGCACCAACGATGGTTCGCCTGCACTCGGAATGCTTTACGGGCGACGTCCTCGGATCTCTGCGGTGTGACTGTGGACCCCAGCTTCATGAAGCCATGCGGCGAATTGAGGAGAATGGACGTGGGATTATCCTCTATTTGCGGCAGGAGGGTCGCGGAATTGGCCTGCGTAATAAGCTCAAGGCCTACCGTCTGCAGGAAGAAGGGTACGATACCGTGGAGGCCAATGAGCAGCTGGGCTTTGCACCCGACGAACGGGAATACGAAGTAGCGGCGCAGATGCTCAAGGAGCTCGGTGTAACCACGATTGATCTTTTGACCAACAATCCGGATAAGATCGACCAACTCCGCCTGGACGGGATTACCATTAATCGTCGTCTGCCGTTGGAAATCCAACCGAATGCACATGATCATAAGTATTTGGCAACGAAGAAGCAGAAATTTCATCACTTATTAAACTTGGAGGCATAAAAAATGAACGAATTTAGTGGAAAATTTGACCAGCAGAACTTAAAGGTTGCTATTGTGGTAGCTGACTTCAACGCCACTGTTACTCGCCAGCTGATGGAAGGGGCCGTGGCGACCCTGGAGAAGTTTGGCGTTCCGACAGACCAGATTAATGTTTACCATGTTCCCGGAGCGTTTGAAATTCCCTTCATCAGTCAGCGATTGCTGGCAACGGGTCAGTTTGACGGGATCATGACTCTGGGAGCCGTGATTAAGGGTGAGACGGACCATTATGATTTGATCTGCCAAAACGTTGCCAGTGGGATCATGAACCTCAATGCTCAGGGCAAGATTCCGGTAACGTTCGGCATCCTGACCACCGATGATATTGAACAAGCAATGCAGCGGGCCGGCCTGAAGATGGGGAATGAAGGAGCCAGCACAGCCCAGAGTCTTCTGGAGATGATCTCACTCAGCCGACAGATTTGATAACTCATCTTGTTATGCCTTGGTGTTGTGCAATCGTACTGCAACGCTAGCACCGGCTTGTGATATAATCACGTTAAAACCGGAAAGGAAGCAGAATTAGTGAAGAGCTTTTTTAAGAATCAACGATTGACGGCCGGGATTGCCTTGACCAGCCTGGTCCTGTTGGTTATCACCGCGTTGCCGAGTCTCCATGCACCTAAGTGGATTCAAATTGTGTTCCTGCTTATTTTCCTAATCTGTGCGATCGTGTTTACAGTGACCTCAGGTTGGGAACGGCTCAAAGACCGGCAGTAAAAAATAACGACTACTGAACAGCATATTGTTGTTTAGTAGTCGTTTTTTAGTTAATCGAGGGTGACTTCGCCAGCCACGTCGGTTTCAAAGAATTTGGCAATTGCCTTGACGTCCATCCCCTGTCCGAGCCCCCACATTAGCTTGGTGATGGCACTCTCGGAGGTCATATCATGGGCACTAATGGCGCCTTCAACCAGTGCCTGTCGGCCAACTTCGTACTTGGTCAGGTCACTGCGTTCGTAGAGACATTGACTGGTGGCGATAACGGGAATCCCGCGTTTAATCAGCTCACCGACCGCTGCCGCGATGTTTCGCCGGATGTAGGTCATCCCACCCAGACCATAGGCTTCGATGACGATCCCGTGGCAATCGTGTTCGGCCAGGGCCATCAAAAGCCGGGGATCAAAGCCAGGGAAGAGTTTAAACAGGAAGACGTTGGTGTCGATCTTAGTATTCAGGACGCACGGTTCAGTACTGCGCGGCCGTTTAGTCTTGATGGTGAAACCGTCGGAGGTCACCTCGGCCACTGGTGGGACATTGACGCTCTCAAAGGCGTCGAAGGCCGTGGCCCGCACCTTGACGCTCCGACAGCCCCGCATGATCTTCCGGTTGAAGGCCAGGTAGATGTTGGGCTGGAGGTTGGCGGCCGCCGCAAAGGCCAGTTGGAGGTTATCCGGGGCATCGCTGAGGATGACGTTCATTGGAACCTGACTTCCAGTAAAGACCACCGGAATGTTAATGTGCTGGAGCATGAAGGTCATCATCGAGGCGGTGTAGGCCATGGTGTCTGTTCCATGTGAAACAACGATCCCGTCGTAGTCGTTGCGGTACTGGTA
>DBOT01000106.1:0-3674 GCA_002299975.1 Lactobacillaceae bacterium UBA639 | reverse complement strand
TGGAGGATGTCCTTGACGGTGACGTCGTAAGGAACGTTGCCTAATGTTTGAATGAGCTGCTCACCAGTCTCGCCGGGTACGAGGCCCTGGTCCGAGACGACTGAGGCGATGGTGCCCCCGGTAGAGAGCAGGAGGATTTTCTTTTTTGTCATGTGAAACCACCCGTTTTTGCTACATATTCTAATTAGCTAATTTTAAAATAACAAGTCCCATTAACATTACTGGGGCCAGTTCGTGGTGAAATCTTTAATGAGGGGTTGGAGCCGGTCACGTTGGTCTTTCAGATAGGTGGCATAGAAGGTCATCGTGGCGGCCGGGTCGGTGATCGGAAGGGTAACCCGGTCACCGATGTGGTAGTCCTCAGCACCATGTTCACTGGTGATGTTGGTGGTGAAGAAGGGGAAGTTAGTGTACTTGGTCAGTTCCCTGAGGGCGTCGTAGTCGGTCTGGTAGAGAAACTTAGCGTCCGGAATATGGTCAGAGACGATCTTACGCCAAGGGCCGATGTCGCTGAGGACCACAAAGCTGATTCCCCGCAGTTCCTTGAAGGTGACTGACCGCTGATTAGCCAGGTACATGAACTGGTCGAGGTTGACGAAGAGACGTTCCTGACCGAGGAAAATTGACTCTACCTGGTCACTTTGAATTTCACGGCTGCTGATGATCATGGAGAATTGCCGACTGCGCAGGCCATCGAGTAGCTGATCAGGCGGCATTAATTTAGGCCAAATCTGAAGGGGACGTGAGATTTGCCCACGTAGCTGTTCAGCTAGAATCCGGGGGCCCGGTGCTGAACAAGCAACTTTGACGACCCGGTTAGTCTGGTCGTAATTACGGACCGTGGTGACCAGGGTCTGGTTATCCTGAAGTAGCTTCGTGACGAGCTTGGCGGCCAACTTACCCGTGGGGGTGAGGGTGATCCGGTTCGGTTGGCGATCAAAGAGTTTCACCCCGAATTCCTCCTCCAGCCGTTGCATTCCCCGGGTCACCGTGGGTTGGGTGACGTTGAGTTCGGCGGCCGTCTTGGCCAGGGTCTGGACCTTGGTGAAGGTGACGAGGTATTCCAATAGGTAGTTATCAATCATGTGGACCAGCTCCTCTTTAGTATACGTCGTATCTATACTACCATTGAATTTTGGTAATTTTCAAATCATGGGCGGGTGATTAAGATAGTGACAGTGAATGAAACGAAAGGAAGTTATCTCATGTCAGATGTAAATGTCCCAACTGTAAAATTAAATGACGGCGTTGAAATGCCAACCCTGGGCTTTGGTGTTTTCCAGGTTCCAGACCTTAGTCAAGCCGAACAAGCCGTTACCGATGCCCTGAACACGGGTTACCGTCTGATCGATACGGCGGCAGCCTACCAAAATGAAGAGGCTGTGGGTAAGGCTATCGCCAAGAGCAGTGTTAAGCGTGACGATATTTTCGTAACGTCCAAGCTCTGGGTGTCCGACTTCAACTACGAACGGGCTAGGAAGGGGATTGATGCTTCTCTGGAAAAGCTCGGTCTGGACTACATTGACCTCTACCTCCTGCACCAACCATATGGTGACACGATGGGGGCTTGGCGGGCACTAGAAGAAGCTCAGAAGGCTGGTAAGATTCGTTCCATCGGGGTTTCTAACTTCTACGCTGACCAACTGAAGGATCTTGAATTGACAGAACCAGTTAAGCCAGCGGTTAACCAAATTGAAGTTAACCCTTGGTACCAACAAGACCGGGAAGTTAAGTTTGCTCAAGGTGAAGGTATCCGGGTTGAAGCCTGGGCACCATTCGCCGAAGGTAAGCACAACATCTTCACCAACGAAACGATTGCCAAGATTGCGGCTAAGTACGGCAAGTCCAATGGTCAGGTGATCCTGCGTTGGCTCCTGCAACGGGGTATCACGGTTATTCCAAAGTCTGTTCACCAGAAGCGGATGGCCGAAAACATTGATGTCTTTGACTTTGAACTATCCGATGACGACATGAAGGCCATGGCTAACTTGGATAAGAACGAAAGCCAATTCTTTGACCACCGTGATCCAGTTACGATTGAACAAATCTTCGGTTCCAGTCTGCGGGCCGTTCAAGATAGCGAAAAGAGCAAGTTTTAAGGAGGTCCATTCAGAATGAATATTCCAACATTTAAGTTAAACGATGGTAACGAGATTCCGTCCTTTGGTTTTGGGGTCTTCCAGATTCCAGCCGACGGTTCAACCTACAAGGCCGTTTCCAATGCCCTGAAGCTCGGTTACCGACACATTGATACCGCCGCTGCCTACTTCAACGAACAGGAAGTCGGCAAGGCTATCAAGGACAGTGGAATTCCGCGTGACCAAATCTGGGTTACCTCTAAGATGTGGCTTCAAGACTATGCCTACGAGGATGCCAAGAAGGCCATTGATACGTCACTGAATAATTTAGGCCTGGACTACATTGACCTGTACCTGCTCCACCAACCATACGGTAAGGTTGACGAAGCTTGGCGGGCATTGGAGGAAGCGCAAAAGGCGGGCAAGATCCGTTCCATCGGGGTTTCCAACATGTCTCCAAAGCTCTGGAAGAAGTGGGTGCCGAACTTCAACGTTACCCCAGCCGTTAACCAGGTTGAATTCAACCCTTACTTCCAGCAGCAAGAACTGCGTGATATCTTAGCTGATAGCCACGTCGCCCTCGAAGCCTGGGCCCCACTGGGCGAGGGTAACAAGGACCTCTTCGCTGAACCAGTTTTGAACGACCTGGCCAAGAAGTACAACAAGAACGTGGGCCAAATCATCCTGCGCTACGAACACCAACTGGGCGTAATTGTCTTTCCTAAGTCCGTCCATGAAGCCCGGATCAAGTCTAACGCCGAGATCTTTGACTTCGAACTGACCTCTGACGAAATGGATGCCCTTCGTAAGCTCGATAAGGGTAAGGGAATGCACGATCCTGATGCCCCTGGTGTTGCGGATGCATTGCTGAATGCCTTTGATATTCACGCTAACGACTAGATAAAAAGATAATCTCCCTAAAAGGTCTATCGCCAAGTCGGCTCCCTCCTCAATCGGCGGCTGGTGATGGGCCTTTTGTCGTGTATTGCCTTGGTAATTGAAACAGTTATAATAAATGTAAGCGATTAACTGTAAAGGAGTGACGACGATGCCGATGGGAACATATCAACAGGTTAAGGATGAACTCAAGAAGTTGGGAATCGATGACTACGAGGTGGTCGATCATCCGGCAGCCCACACTACGGAAGAAGCCGACCGTTACATTGCTGGTAAAGAAGGCGTGCGGACCAAGACTATGTTTCTGAAGGGCAAGAAAAAGAAGTTCTACATGGTTATCATGGATGACAAGAAGCGGATGGACTTCCATGAATTTCAGAATCTGACTGGGGCTAAGCGGGTTTCAATGGCCCGGCCCGAAGACCTGCAGGAACAGCTCGGCCTGGCACCGGGAATTGTTTCACCGTTCGGCCTGCTCAACAACACCGCTCACAACGTCCAGGTTTACTTTGACCAGGACATTGTCGACGAGCCGATTCAAACCTTCCACCCCAACGAGAATACTCACACGATCTTTATTAAGACCCCGGACCTCTTTAAGTTTCTCAAGGCTGAGGGCTATGATCCGGAAATCATTGACCTATAGAAAAATCAAATGCCCCGGAAACCTGGAATTACCGGCTATAATGCCCTCTAAGT
>DBOT01000110.1:5105-12677 GCA_002299975.1 Lactobacillaceae bacterium UBA639 | reverse complement strand
ACATGACCCCCGACAGTGAGTACACCTTCCAGCAGCTCAACGCTAACTTCGCTAACCACTGGCTGGGATTTGACCACCACGAGAGCGAGGAAGCATTGCGTAGTAAGTATGCGGCCAATAGCGTGACTGCCGCAGATGCCAGTATTAACCCGAGTGCCACTAGCCTCGTCTGGGACTGGCTGAAGCAGCAGCCCCACTTTAATGACCTGCCAAGTCAACGGCAGGAGGAACTGGCCTACCTGGTTGAACTGATCCGGGCCTACGATACCTGGGATTGGCAAAACGATCCCGACATGAGCACGGAGGAACGGACGGCGGCTGATAACCTTGATCAGCTCTTCTGGTTCTACCCCCTCCAGGATTCAGAATCGTTCGTTCAGGACGTCCTGGCAGCGGGCTGGCCAAAGTACCAGCAAGAAAATCGGCTGTTGATCCATACCCTGAATGAGCGCCGGACCAAGTACCTGAAGAGCCACCTCAAGGACATGATCAAGACGACGATTGCTGGACACCAGTTCGGCGTGGTCTATGCAGATGATTACAAGTCCGAGATTGCTCACGAGCTCCTGGAGCAAAATCCGGATGTGGATGCGGCCCTGGTGGTGAGTCCGGTCAGTGTTTCCCTGCGGAGTAACGGTAAGCTGGACGTAGCCAAGTTTGCGGAGAAGTACTTCAATGGTGGCGGTCACGCCGATGCAGCGGGGGGCCGGCTGACGGTCAACCCGGTCCAGGTCGGTGAGCAGGCCGTGATTGATGACCTGAACCAGACCATCAAGAACCAGCAGGAGGAACAGCAGCACACGGAGAGTACCCTGGCCGATAACCTCGATCCCGCCGTGGCAGCTAAGATGGCGGCCCTGTTTAAGAATAAGGACTAATAATATAGCCCCCTAGAATGGACTTTGTTCCAAAATAGGGGGCTGTTTTGGTTTGTTGATTTTCTAATATTTGGGGTAGGGGATTAAGTGCAGCTGACCGTGGACATATTCACCCAGAAAGATGTTACCAATATCAGAGTAACCAGCCTGAGCAACCTGTTGCTTGAGCCAGGTGTCATCATGATGGATCAGTTCTAAGATATTTTGGTTAACCTTGCCGTCAGTGATGAGCGGGAATTTAATGTTTTCCTCGTTATTCTCGATGATCACGAGCTGACCATTTCGTTCCAGAACCCCACTTTTGACCTTATTAACCTCGTAAATCCCCTGATTACGCAACTTAAACATCAAGTCATTAGCTGAAATCCCGGTACGAATACAGTTATCAACCAGTACCTGACCATTGTGAATTAATAATTGCGGTTGTCCATCAATGACCTTTTGGACCAAGTTGCTGTGTTCTTTGGCGAACTTCACGATAAAGACAATTAGTGTCCAGATTAGAAGCACCATGATAAATTGAAGGACCGTAATATTGTTGTTGTAAATCATTCCCCCAACGATCCCACCGAGGACATAATTTTGCACTTGATCAATCGCTGCGGTTGGTGCGAGATTTCCCTTACCCAGAATGTTGATCTGGAGAATCAAACAAAACATTCCGAGAGCGAACTTGACTGCGATCAATCCATAGTTCATTTGGCGGCCTCCTTAATTTTGAATATTGACGTGGTGATCAACAACGTGCGTTCTCGGAAGGGTATAGTTGTCACCGTTTGGACTAAAGTTGACCCGGTAATCCTTCTTGTTAAACCGGACAATAATTCCATCGGTCAGGGTTGTCGAGTTGACCACAACCTGGTGGGTGGCCAGGTGATGGTCACGAGCTACTGCCCGGATAAATGGTCGCAGCCGCGTTGATTGCGAATACTGCGCTTGACTCTGTTCCATATTGGTCATCTGGAGTCCACCAAATATTAAGATCAGCAGGAAGATGATGATTCCTAAGTCCCGATATTTGGTTTGGAGACGGTGACGGAGATAGTAAAACAAGGTACCGAGCAGAAGAAGCAGTAGGATCATGATTATCACATAGTTAATCATGGTATTAAGTTGTTGATGGGTGGCTAGATAGTGATCGGTATAGAAGGTCATGGTGATTTTATCTTTAAATCTTCAGCAGGTCAGCTGGGGTGGCTAGTGGGAAGTCTGCATCTTTGATGGCATCCGGGTTGGCGGAACCGTAGAGGGCGCCGGCAAACTTGATGCCCGCGGCCTTGGCTGCCTTGAGGTCGTTGATGGTATCACCAACATAGACAGACGTTTCCGGATCAGCGCCCATCTTGTCGATTGCCGCCAGGATTGGTTCCGGATCTGGCTTGTGCTTACTGGTGTCATCTGAGGTGATCACGGTGTCGAAGAGTTTAGAGAAGGCAAACTGCTTTTTGAAGTGATCGTATTCTGACTGGAGCTTGGACGTGGCAACAGCCAGGTTCTTGCCCTGGTCAGCTAGGGACTGCAGGGCTTCGGGGATGCCCGGCAGGATCTTGGTCCGGTCTTCCCGCTGGTAGGAGAGGGCAAACCATTCCTTGACCATCGGGGCGATGTCTTCTTCCTTAACCCCAAAGATCCGCAGGGCGTCGACTCCTGTGATTCCGAATAGACGGTGCATCGTTTCTTCCTCGTCCTCGGGAGCCACGTGGTAACCGTGTTTACGGAGGGTTTGGATCATTGCTGGCATATACATGTCGAGGGTATCGATCAGGGTACCGTCGATGTCAAAAATAAAGTTTTGCATTTTCTTCGTCATGAGGAAGCTTCCTTTCGTTCAGTAAACATTATTAGCTTAATTGTAGCAAAAAAACGTGTTGGCTCAAGTTCGGGCCAGCACGTTTTTGGTTTAGTTAGTCTTTACTTTAGTAGTTTGCCGCCGCTGGAAACGGATCAGCTTGTCGAATTCCGTGCACAGCATGATCAGGGCTGAGATGATCACTACGGCCAACCATTCAAGCGGGCTGATCCCCGAAACGTGGAAGGCGGTCTGCATGAATGGTACGTAGGTCAAGATCAACTGGAAGACAATCAAGAGGGCGATTACTCCCCAGGCCTTGCTACTGATGGTCTTCATCTGACCTAAAGCATACTGGTCGGTCCGGATGGAGAAGAAGTAGAAGATCTTGCTGATAACGATGGTGTTGATCATCATGGTCGTAGCGTTAACGACACTGGAACCGGAGTTGACGAACCATTCGTAACCAATCAGCGAGAAGATCGCAATCAGCGCGGAAACGTACCCCATCTGGATCAGGTCGTGCCGGTTCATCAGCCGTTGGGTAACTGGCCGCGGTTCCCGTTCCATGATGCCCTTTTCGGCTCTTTCGAAGACGAAGGCAAACTGGATCGTGATGGCGGCAATCAGGTTAATCCACAACAGTTGGGCTGGCATCAGCGGAACTTCCTGGCCAGTCAGGATGGAGAAGGCCACCACTAGCCCTTCGGAGAACGAGGTTGGCAACAGGAAGAGGATACTCTTCTTGATGTTGTCGTAGATCCGGCGTCCTTCCTTGATGACAGCGGACATCGTGGCGAAGTTATCGTCACCGAGGATCATGTCTGCAGCGTCCTTCGCCACATCGGTCCCCTTGATTCCCATGGCCACCCCAATGTCAGCACGCTTGAGGGCGGGGGCATCGTTAACCCCGTCCCCGACCATGGCGGTTACCTGCTGCTTATTCTGCAGGGCTTCGATAATCTCTAACTTGTTCTGCGGTGTTGTCCGGGCAAAGACCTGGGTGTTCATGGCCACGTCGCCGCGGTCCTTTTCGTTCAGGGCATCCCACTCCGCTCCAGTGATGGCGTGGATCGGTCCGTTCGTCAGGCCGAGCTGCTTACCGATAGCCCGGGCCGTCTGCGGGTCGTCCCCCGTGATCATCTTGACGGAAACGCCCGCCTGGTTCATCTGCTTGAGGGCCACGATGACTTCCTCACGCGGGGCATCCTGCAGAGCCGCCAGCCCGAGAAGGTGGATTCCCTGGTAGAGGTGGTCGTGTTCAACCTCCATCAGGTTTTCACCCTTCACCGGCTGGTAACCAACGGCGATTACCCGCTTACCCTGCTTCGACCACTGGTCAACCCGCTGTTCCCACTTCTTAAGGTCGAAGTGCGGGTCTTCCTTGGCAGCCATTTCAAAGAGCTTATCCGGTGACCCTTTAATAAAGATCACCTGCTGGTTAGTTTGTGAATCCGCCGTCAGCTCCGCAATGTAGCGGTAGTCGGAATCGAATGGCAAGAGGCCCAAGGCCTTGTATGGGGACTTGAAGTCGGCACCAAAGGCCTTGTGGTAGAGGGTCAGGAAGGCCCCGTCAGTTGGTTCACCGTTGATGTGCCACTTGCCATCTTCATGACTCAGTACGGTATCGTTGGCCTGGTAACCAGCTTCTACGAAGAGCTTGAGCTGGTCCGTCAATTCAGCCGGTTGACCGTTCTTCAGAATCTGGCCATCCGGTGCGTACCCGGTTCCGGTTACCGTGTAATGGTCGTCGCCAACCCAGAGCTCGATCGCAGTCATCTCGTTTTTCGTCAGTGTCCCGGTCTTATCCGTGGCAATGACGTCAACGGAACCCAGCGTCTCCACGGCGGGCATAGACTTGATGATGGTCTTGTACTTCTTGGCCATCTTGCTAACCCCGAACGCCAGGATCACGGAAGTCGTAGCCGGCAGACCTTCAGGAATTGAACCCACCAGCATGGCAACTACAGCCAGGGCCAGAGCCGGCAGGGAGTAGATCTGGAGAATGAAGCCGACGATGAAGACGATCACGGAGGCCGTGATGGTGATGTAGGAAACTACCTTACCGACGTGGTCAATTTCTTGTGTCAGTGGCGTCTTCTTCTGCTTGATGTGGGCCACTTCTTGGGAGATCTTCCCAATCTCAGTGTTTTCGGCGGTCGCAATTACAACCCCGATTCCGCTACCACTGGTAACCATCGTTGAGGCGTAGGCCATGTTAACCCGGTCCGCTAACGGAACGTTGTCATCAGTGAGGGCCGTGTCGGTCTTGATCACCGAGTTGGTTTCCCCAGTCAGGGCTGACTCCTCGATCCGCAGGTTATCTGCCGAAACGATCCGCAGGTCAGCTGGGACATTGTCACCGGCCTCGAGGAAGACGACATCCCCCACAACCAGGTCGGCAGCGTCAATGTCCTGGCGCTGATCGTCGCGGTAGACGGTCGCCCGTGGCGCCATCATCTCCTTGATCTTTGCTAAGGCGTTGGCCGCGCTAGTCTCCTGGAAGTAGCCGATCAGCGAATTCAGGATCACCACGGCGGCGATGACGATGGCGTCGGTGTAGTGACCGATCATGATGGTCAGGGCTGTCGCCACCAGCAGGATATAGATCACGATGTTGTTAAATTGACGCAGGAAGATTTTCCACTTCGGGGTGGGCTTGACCTCTAAGACGTTCGGACCGTTCTTTTGCAGCCGGTCCTGCGCCTCCTGCTTACTCAACCCAGCCGTGAATTTTGTCAGGCCGTATTGCTTTTTTATCTCGTCCTTTGTTAATTGGTAATCTTGTCTCATTTTTCACCCTTTTTCTGAAATCCGTAGTAGTAATAGAGCCATGGTTCCCGAAATTGATACCCCATCAGGAACCGTCATCAGTGAAGCCGATTCGTTTTTACTTTAATCAGTCCTTCTTATTTTTCGTAAGAATATCATATCATACTTCACATGCTGAAATGGCGAAGTTAAGGGATTTTTAAGAATTAATTCACAAGCGTTTTAAAAATAAAACGACCCCTTTTCGCATGGAAAAGGAGCCGTTAAAAACTACTTATTGAAGGTGTTGTTTTCCACCTGCCGGATGAAGTCGGCGAGGTGCTTGTAGTAGACGTCAGGGTTGTCAACCATGTGGTGGTGACCACCATTTGGCGTAGTGACGAACTTAGAATTCGGAATCAGTTCAGCCATCTTCTTACCAGTTTCCAGGGGCATTGATTCGTGCTCCCCGTAGGTAATCAGGGTTGGCATCTTGATGTTCTTCAGTTGGTTGCGGAAGTGCCAGTCCTTCAGCTTACCAGTGATGACGAACTCGTTATCACCTTGGAAGACATTGTAGACTGCGTCGCCACCGAGGTCCTTTAAGTGGTAGAGCTTTGATGGTTGACGCCGGTCAATGTAGTTCTCGTTCATGACCTGGACGTATTCCTGGTACTTCGGATTGCTGTAATCGTTGTTGGCTTCGCATTGCTTCATGAAGGTCACCGCCTCAGGGGAGAGGGTCTTCTCACGCAGGGCGTTGATGTGCTCAACGTATTCGTCAATCTCGTCGACCATTGATGAGATGATAGCTCCCTTAAGGTGTTGACCGTATTTAACGGCGTACTCTTGGACTAGGAGACCACCCCAGCTTTGACCGATCAGGTAGAAGTTATCCAGACCGAGCTTTTGCCGAACTTCTTCAACCTCATCCAAGAAGTAGTCGTAGGTGAGGTACTTCTTGGCAATAGCTGGGTCAGAGTAGTCCGGTTGGTCGGAGTAGAGGGAGCCCAGCTGGTCGTACATTGTGACCTGGACATTGAGGCCCTGCTTAGCCAGTTGGTCAGCGGCGTCTTCCCAGTATTCGTGGTTACCACCAGGGCCACCGTGCAGAGCGAGCAGGTGAATGTCACCTTCACCCTGGGTGTTTGTCCAGAGGTGGTAGCCGTTATCCAACGTTAAAATCTTGGTTCCTTGTTTCAAGTCTCATTCTCTCCTTAATATTTACTAAGCGAATATTAAGATTATTCTAACTCAGATTCAGACCCTAGTTCAAGTGATTAACGCCGGGGACCGTTAAAATAGCGTTTTCAAGGCTAATTTGATAGTTAATATCTTCGTTCCCTTGGAGGGTAAATGCATAATCGGTTGCATAAATAATCAGCCCTAAGCGGTGACCCGCAACCAACCGGTGGAAGATCGGCTGGAGGGCGAAGGAGACGTTGACGAGCTCGTGTGGGGCCAGTGGGTCAACCGTGGCGGCGTCGTGCCGGTTTTGCAGATTGATGTGCCCCCGGGCAATGACTTTATAGTCGGTTGGCTTCTTCTGCAAGCGGAACTCACGGAGGTCATCACTGGCCCAGTGGTAACCCAAGCGGAGTCCACTGCGGTTGATGATGACGGGGGAGGTGGTGAGCCGGCGGTCGTGCCCAAGGTCGATCAGTTCTGCACTGAGCAGGCCGTGGTCGCTGGAGCTGGCGACACTCAGGCTAACTCGTGGTGTCCCCCGCAGTAGAAGGTCCTGCTTAGCGGGCTGGGAGGTAAAGTGATGGCTGAAGTGTCCAGGGTCAGCGAAGAGAGCGGCTTGCCACTTGGCTGGATCCTTGCACCATGCCTGGTAGGTGTCGTCATCGTGGTGGTCGTTGAAGATAACCTCTTTGGCCACGTGGACGTCGCCGTCAATCAGGGCGTGTTCGTCTAAATGGAGGGTCAGGGCTTGGCCGGCGGTCCAGTGGTCGTAGGCAGTCCAGGTCTCGGGTTGGGCATTGTCTTGGACCAAGACCTTTGGAAGAACCCGGTCAGCCTGGTTATCGATGTCCCAGAGTTTATTTGCTAGCCAGAGGTTGGCCATCTCGGAGAAGTCGAGGGACTGGAAGGCGTTGATGTAGATGTGCTGACCCTGGTGGAGGATCAGCTTGCTTTCGACGGGCAATT
>DBOT01000110.1:0-4997 GCA_002299975.1 Lactobacillaceae bacterium UBA639 | reverse complement strand
TCTTTCCGGTAGTTCCGACAGTCCCAGAAGGCGTTGTAGTTTCCGGTTTCCCGGTCCATGGCCTTGGCCAGCTGGTGAACATACTTGTCATAAACGGGTTTGATCCGGGCAAAGTCGGCGGGGCGCTTGGTCCGACTGAAGGTCTCGTCGGCCAGGGTATCGGCATCTTCACCCTGGAAGCCCCCGGCAGCCCGCACTAGGCCGTTCTCCCGGTAGTAGTCGTACCAGCTGGAATTTGCGGCTTCACTGATAATTGCCTTTAAACCAGGAACCCCCGTGGTGGCGACGGCGGTGGCCAGGGTCCCGAGGTAGGAACGACCAGTCATGGCGACGTTGCCGTTACACCAGTCGGCATCGACGGTCGTTCCCCCGGTCCGATCGGTGAAGGCCCGGCGGTCACCATGGAGCCATTCCACGATTGCCTTCATCGAGTCGGTTTGCTCGGGGGAGCCACAGGTCTGGAGACCGTCAGAATCCTTGGTACCGATTCCGGCAGAGTAGACGATTGCGTAGCCCCGGACAGCCAGGTAGTTGTTGAGGGTGTAGGCAGGGCTGTCACTGAAGTGCTGAGTGGCCTGCTGGGCGTGGCCGGTCACTTCCCGGTGGCTGAAGTCCGTTGGAAACTTCATCTCAGCAGGGGCAGCTTGGCCCGCTTCTTTATGGGTGATCGGGTGGTTAACCTTATGGGTAGCCTGGTCGCCCCACTCGTCGTTAGTCCCCTGGTTATACGGGCTGGCGGTGAAGACGGCTGGGACGCGCAGCCCCTGATTGGATTCAATCGGCCGGATGATCTCCGCCTTGACGAGGTCGGCCTGCCCATCAAAGTCGGTATCCATGTCGGTCTCAACGTAGACCACCTCCCGGATGAACCGGGCGGGATCGAAGCTGGCCAGGGGCTTACCGTTGAAGAAGAGGGGCTTTTGGTCAGCCGGTAGCTGGTAGGACCAGGTCAAGAAGCCCTCGGCAGTTAACTGGTCGATGAAGATTTGGCCGCCCTTTCCCCGGGTGTTGAGGAGGAGGTAGTAGGCGTTGATAACGTCCTCGGCGGTCCACTGGTCGTGCTCTTCAATCGGTAGCCCCAGCTTATGCCAGGTTACTAGGGGAGCATCGAGCTGGAAGTCGACACCGGGATCAAATGCCAATAGCTGAAGGGCAATCCGGTAGAAGACGTCACTCGTCAGCGCCTGGTCACTGGCGAGCCAATCGTCAACGGCCACGGTTGGGGTGGCCAACAGGTCGTGGAGCCACTCCTTACTGGTCAATGGTGTGGTGCAGGAGAGGTGGGTACGGACCAGGAGCGTTTCAAATAGCTCCTTGGTATTCATCTGTTTTCCCTCACCATCCTTAAGCAGGCGCAGTTGCTTGAGTTCGGCCTGCCGCTGGGCGGGGGTGGTTGGTGTGATGCTGAATTGATTGATTTTCATAAATAAACACCTCACAAATTTTTCTATCCTTATTATCGCACTGATGGTGAAATTAATCAGTTTTGGCGGGCGCTTTTCCGGGCCAGAAAGGGTATAATTTATCTGTTTGTAAAGTTTTAGATAGGAAAGATGGTGAGCAGCAATGAGCAATAATATCATGGAGTTTCGACACGTCTCCCAGCAGTTCGGTGATAACGTAGTCTTGCGCGACATTGACTTTGAAGTTGAGGCCGGTAAGTTCTATACCCTGCTGGGTCCGTCTGGCTCCGGGAAAACCACCATTCTCCGCCTGATCGCCGGCTTTGACCAGCCGACCAGCGGGGAGATTTATTTTGATGGGCACCAGATCAATGACGTCCCGGCCAACCGCCGCCAGGTCAACACGGTCTTTCAGGACTATGCCCTCTTCCCTCACATGAACGTGGCGGAGAACGTCGCCTTTGGTCTGCAGATCAAGGGTGTCAAGAAAAGTGAGATTGATCAGCGGGTGAAGGAAGCCCTCCACCTGGTCCAGCTAGATGGCTACGGCCAGCGGGAAATCACCGCCATGTCCGGTGGGCAGCGCCAGCGGGTGGCGATCGCCCGGGCCATTGTTAACCGGCCCAAACTCCTCCTCCTGGATGAGGCCCTGTCTGCCTTGGACCATAAGCTGCGGGTTGAGATGCAGACGGAACTACGGCAGCTCCAGCGGCGCCTGGGGATCACCTTCATCTTCGTCACCCATGACCAGGAAGAGGCCCTGGCAATGAGCGACCAGATTATGATCATCAACGACGGGACGATCCAACAGAGCGGGACCCCCGTTGACATCTATGATGAGCCCCTGAACCACTTTGTCGCCGACTTCATCGGGGAGAGCAACATCGTTCCCGGCGTGATGAAGGCCGACTACCTGGTCACGATTGATGGTCAGGACTTCGAGTGTGTCGATGCCGGGATGCGGCCGAACGAACGGGTGGAGGTCGTGATCCGGCCTGAGGACCTGGACATCACCACGGTTGACCAGGGAAAACTGACCGTCACGGTTGATACGCAACTCTTCCGGGGCGTTGACTACCAGATCACCGCTCACGACCAGCGCGACCACGAGTGGCGAATCAACTCCATCCACAAGACCACGGTGGGGGCCAAGGTCGGCCTAGCCTTTGACCCCGAGGACATTCACGTGATGCGTTACAACGAGAGTGAGGAGGACTTCGATGCCCGCCTGGATAGCTACGAGGAGGATGACTGATGCGGCAGAAAGTACTCTTCACTATCCCCTACGCGCTCTGGATTCTGCTCTTCGTCATTGCCCCGCTCGTGCTGATTTTCTACCAGTCCTTCTTCAACATTGATGGTCAGGCCACCCTGGGGAACTACGCGACCTACCTGACCTCACGGGTATATTTGAAGATGACCCTCAACTCGGTTTGGTATGCCTTTCTAATTACCCTGGTAACGATGGTGATCAGTTACCCGACGGCTTACGTGCTGAATCGTCTGCCAAACAAACAGTTCTGGCTGCTCTTGGTGATCCTACCGACCTGGATCAACCTCCTGCTGAAGACCTACGCCTTCATTGGCCTCTTCAGTCAGACGGGAACGATCAACCAGTTTCTGCGTTTTGTCGGGTTAGGTAGCCACCAGCTCCTGTTCACCGATGCCAGCTTCATGTTTGTGGCGGCTTACATCGAAATTCCCTTCATGGTCCTGCCAATCTTCAATTCGCTGGCCGAGATCAATCCATCATTGATCAACGCTAGCAAGGACCTCGGGGCGAGCCAGTGGCAGACCTTCACCAAGGTGGTTTGGCCACTGTCACTGCCGGGAGTCAAAGCCGGTATTCAGGCCGTCTTCATCCCGTCACTCTCCCTCTTCATGATTACCCGCTTGATCGGGGGTAACCGTGTCATCACCCTGGGGACGGCGATCGAGGAACACTTCCTGACCACCCAGAACTGGGGGATGGGTTCGACGATCGGAGTCATCCTGATTCTGGCGATGTTCATTGTCATGTTTGTTACCGGTGAAGGCCGGCAGAAAGGGGGTCACCGCGGATGAAAAAGCATCATTTCACTTGGGGCGGCCTGTACCTGGCCCTGGTCTTCGTAATCCTGTATGCCCCGATCCTCTATCTGATGATCTTTTCCTTCAGTGCTGGTAAAACGATGGAGAAGTACCACGGCTTCTCCTTTCAGCACTATGTCGACCTCTTTGCCGATGGTCGGATGATCACGATCGTTATCAATACCCTGATCGTGGCCTTACTGGCGTCACTGATTGCGACTATCATTGGTACGATGGGGGCGCTGGTGATCAAGGATAGCCGGGGCACCTGGCGTAACAGCCTCCTGTCCTTGAATAACGTCCTGATGGTTTCACCCGACGTCATCATCGGGGCCAGCTTCCTGATCTTCTTCACCGTCCTCGGCATTCGGCTGGGGTTCATGTCGGTCTTGCTCAGCCACATCGCCTTCTGCATCCCCATCGTGGTGCTGATGGTGTTGCCCAAGCTCAACGAATTGTCACCGACCCTGGTCGATGCCGCCTATGACCTGGGGGCTTCACGTTGGCAGGCCCTCTCGCGGGTTGTGCTGCCGGCCATTGCCCCCGGCATCTTCGCTGGCTACTTCATGGCCCTGACCTATTCTCTGGATGACTTTGCCGTGACCTTCTTTGTCACCGGGAATGGCTTCTCGACCCTGTCGGTGGAGATCTACTCCCGGGCACGGCAGGGGATCAACCTGGAGATCAACGCCCTGTCGACATTGATGTTTATCGTGTCGTTGCTGCTGGTGATCGGTTACTACTTCATCAGTAAGCATAGTGGCCGCCGTAACCGGATCGTGGCCGTAAAGGAGGGGGATGCCCAATGAAAAAGCTATTTGCGGCAACGGTGGGCATCCTGGTCCTCTGCCTGTTGCTGGCCTTTGGCGACTACGCCCTAAACCGCCAGACCAACCAGGGAGGTCGGCGAACAGTTACCATTTATAATTGGGGGGATTATGTTGATCCGGCCCTGATCAGTAAGTTTGAACGTCAGACAGGTTACCACGTCGACTACGAGACCTTTGATAGCAATGAATCGATGCTGACGAAGATTCGGCAGGGTGGAACCAACTACGACCTGGTGATCCCCAGCGAGTACACGGTTCAGCGGATGAAAAAGGAGCACCTGATTGCGCCCCTGGACCACCGAAAATTGCCGAACCTCCGCTATATTGATCCCCAATTCTTGAACCGGTCCTTTGATCCGGGCAATCGTTATTCGGTACCATATTTCTGGGGGACCCTGGGAATCATCTATAACGACCAGATGGTGAACAGCCGCGATGTCCAGCACTGGTCCCAACTGTGGAACCCCCGTTTGAAGAACAATGTGATGTTGATCGACAGTGCTCGCGATGTCTTTGCTATGGCCCTGATCACGCAGGGGGATTCGGTCAATACGACTAATTATCACCAACTCCGAAAAGCCCAACACCACCTCAAGCAGCTGACCCCTAACGTTAAAGCAATCATTGCCGATGAGATGAAGATGTACATGGAACAAAACGAGGCAGCGGTCGGGGTGACCTACTCGGGGGATGC
>DBOT01000082.1:4052-4174 GCA_002299975.1 Lactobacillaceae bacterium UBA639 | reverse complement strand
TAAGCTGTGCTCAATTACCCAAAGCTTGCAAAATATTCAATTTTAAGCGTATCTTATAGCAGATGGGAGTCGTCTTGACCTTCGCCTTCGTTGATCTGTGAACCGAAGACCCGCCGTTCAAG
>DBOT01000082.1:2354-3895 GCA_002299975.1 Lactobacillaceae bacterium UBA639 | reverse complement strand
TCGTAGTCCTTGATAACATCATCCAGGAAGGCATCGACATCGGCCTCATCATAGCCCTTACCAATGTTCTTTTCCTTAAACTGCTTATGCAAGATATCTTGCGGCGTAAACTTTATGTTATCCAACTCAAACACCCCAATCATTTAGCTATCCGTGACACAACAACTATTTTACCAAATTCATCCATAAATTCAAGGGTCATTCCATATTTTTTCCTCGCTGTTCTTCCTGGTACTCGACCGCCGTTTCCTGGAGCTCATCAAAATCAATCAAACTGATCGGATAATTTCCCTGCTCCTGATAGCGCTGTGCCTGACGATAATCATACTTGGGTTTGCCTTCATATTCGGGGTCATATACCATCAGCAGCCCATCAGTATGGGTCAGCATGAAACGCTGATAAGTTCGTAACTGCTGTGGTGACTGGTAAGGGTGGTTCGTCACCGGGGCTGAGAAATCAACCTTATTTTTAATGACCGCCAGCTTTTCTTGATTACTTTCATTCCACCGCTGGTCAAAGGCCGTATATGGCTCCATCAGGGCTAAACGAAGCTGAGCATAGTCATTCTTAAGATCCAGACCACATTCCAAGGCCCACCGTTCGACCCCCATCT
Organism: Lactobacillaceae bacterium UBA639; assembly: GCA_002299975.1. Lineage (GTDB taxonomy): Bacteria > Bacillota > Bacilli > Lactobacillales > Lactobacillaceae > Limosilactobacillus. The sequence continues at coordinate 3,281 of DBOT01000082.1, read as the reverse complement.
GCGGGCCCGAGATCAGCCAACACTCTTCTGTATCCTCCTCAAGATAATTTTTGAGGTGGTCAGTCAGAACCTTCTTGATGACCTTCACCTTAGGATCATCATCCTTAAATACATTTAATTCGTAGCTGCGATAGCCAGTTACCCATAGACGTCGCATGTGTGCCACCTCCGTAACATTTCTGTATCATTATTTTAACCGACATTCTGGTATAATATAAGGCTAGTTAGGAGAGTGATGTAAAAATATGAATATTCACTATCCCAATGGTCAGCACCCGCGGCAAGCATACAATGCTAACCACGATCTACCGACACCCCACCAGTCGATTTACGCACGACGGGGGATGTCTTTAGAGGATGAGATCAACCATAGTAATCAATACTACCTGGCCCGCCACATTGCGGTGATCCACAAGAAGCCAACTCCTATTCAGCTGGTCAAAGTCGATTATCCCAAGCGTAGTGCGGCCGTAATCCGGGAGGCCTACTTCCGCCGTCCATCGACGACCGATTACAATGGTATCTATAAGGGGCGCTACATCGACTTCGATGCTAAGGAAACGCGCAACCGGCGTTCCTTCCCCTTGAAGAATTTTCATCCCCACCAGATTAACCACATGCGGGAATGCGTGAACCAAGGCGGGATTTGTTTTGCCTTCATTAAATTTACTGATCTAGACCTTGTCTACCTATTACCAGCAACTATTTTATTCCATTATTGGGACAAGCGCGATCAGGGTGGCCGCAAATCAATTTCGTTAGCCGATATTCAACGATGGGGTTTTCAAATTGAATACCAGCTTAACCCCCGCCTACCATATTTAAAGGCAGTCGATCAAATCATCGTTGCCGAACACAAAGGAGTTTATCATGACAAGTAATGATCAACCGAGTCGTAGCGACCGACACAAAGCCGACTACGATGAT
>DBOT01000082.1:0-2326 GCA_002299975.1 Lactobacillaceae bacterium UBA639 | reverse complement strand
GACTACGATGATGAGCCGCGACACGGAGGACTCGTCAAACGAATCCTCCTTTGGATTCTTGGGATTATCATCTTACTATTCGTTGCCGGTACTGCCCTGTTCTTCTACTACGCTTCGAGTGCACCCCGGATTAGTCGAAGTGAGTTAGCTGGGCAAAATACCACCACGATTTATGACGACCAAAACCGGGTCATCTCTCGTCTAGGTGCCCAGAAGCGGGAATACGCGAAGAGCGACCAGGTCCCCGATAACCTGAAGCACGCGGTAGTTGCGATCGAGGACCGGCGCTTCTACAAGCACCACGGGGTCGACCCAATCCGGATTATGGGAGCAGCAACGGCTAACATCTTCGGCCGTTCTGCCGGCATGCAGGGTGGTAGTACCCTGACCCAACAGCTGGTTAAGCTATCGGTCTTCTCAACCGCGGCATCTGATCGGACCTTCAAACGGAAGGCTCAAGAGGCTTGGCTCGCCATCAATGTTGAGCGCCACTTCAGCAAGAGCCAGATCCTCGATTTCTACATCAACAAGGTGTACATGGGTAACGGGGTCTATGGTATGCAGACCGCTGCGCAATACTACTATGGTAAAGATCTCGACGAGTTAGACCTCTCGCAGTTGGCCCTACTCGCGGGTATGCCACAGTCACCTACTTATTACAACCCACTGGCTAACAACACTAAGTACGCCACGCAACGGCGAAATGAAGTGCTGAACGCCATGGTCCGGAGTAAGTACATTAGCCAATCGCAAGCTAATCAGGCTGCTAGTGAAAGTGTCACTGACGGCCTTGACCCTGACCACGGGAACACTTCCAACAACGGTACTGGGGTTAAGGAAAAGGTCATTGACGCCTACGTCAAGCAAGTTCTGGCTGACCTGGAAGCTAAGGGTTACAACCCTTACAATGATGGCTTGCGGGTGCACACTAATCTTGACCTCGACGCTCAAGAACATCTCTATGACGCTGCTAATAACTCCGTCTCCTTCCAAAGTGACCAGATGCAGACTGGGGTCGCCGTTACTGATCCCCACAACGGTCAAGTCGTTGCCATGCTCGGTGGCCGGCACACTGGTAATGTCGTCTACGGTCTGAACCGGGCTGTCCAGACTAACCGGAGTTCTGGTTCAACCGCTAAGCCACTGATGGACTACGGTCCGGCTATTGAGTACTTACAATGGCCAACCTTTAAACGGGTTCAAGATACGCGCTTCGTCTACCCTGGTACGAACAATGTTCTGCGGGACTTTGATAACAAGTACAAGGGTTCCATGACCATGCGGGAAGCCCTTGTTCAGTCACGGAATGTACCAGCCATCCGGACCCTCCAAGAAGTAGGAATCAAGCGGGCAACGGACTTTGTCAACGGCCTCGGGATTTCTCAAAAGGATCCTTATACCTTACAGAGTGGGATTGCCCTTTACATCTCACCACTGCAGATCTCAGCTGCCTACAGTGCTTTCGCTAACGGTGGAACTTACTACAAGCCATACTACATCAGTTCCATCACCACTCAGGATGGCAACGTCAAGCAGTTTAATCCGCAAGGTAAGCGGGCAATGAGTCGGGCAACTGCCTACATGATTACCGAAATGCTTAAGGGTGACTTCAACGAATCTGAACAAGGAAGTGCCAGCGCTGCCAAGCTTGATGGCGTTAACCAGGCTGGTAAGACTGGGACCACCAACTACCCATCTGGCAGTGGTCATTCTGGTGCCATGGACTCATGGATGGCCGGTTACACCAAGAACTACTCCATTGCCGTTTGGACCGGTTATGACCACCCTATGCAGTCCCCAGGACTCAGTGATCAATGGACACAGTCCGCTATTCTCCTGTACAGAGACCTGATGGACTACCTTGATAGTCAAAACCACGCAAGCAATTGGTCAATGCCTGATACGGTTGAAGCCGTTCGCGTTAACGGTAAACGGCAATTCGTCATCAAGGATTCTAAGTGGGCGCTTGAATACGCCGCTGATGATACTGGTGATGATGACAGCGATCAGGATAGTACCAGCAACTCATCGCCCTCTGCTAGCTCGAATCGTAGCGAATCATCCAGCAGCGAACGGAATAATAACGAGAACAGCAGTAGTCGTTCTGAGGAATCGTCCTCATCCCGGTCTGCGTTCTCTACATCTACGTCAGCAAGCAGTTCTAGTGCTCCGGCAGCTTCCTCTAGCTCAGCTTCTGCACCAGCAACGCAACCAGCTGGCAATAGCAATAATGGCCAGTAATCACCATTAAATCAAAGCTAAAATAAAAGCGCTGAATTTCAGTTATCAATAACTGAAATTCAGGGTTCTATGATATTCGGTAAGG
>DBOT01000026.1 GCA_002299975.1 Lactobacillaceae bacterium UBA639 | reverse complement strand
CCCGGGAACGGCGACCCTAGAACAGGTTCGTAAGCTCTTACGGCGGCGAATTCCGGCCCGGCTTGACTCCCAGGACTACCTAAGAATATTGGCAGCGACCAGTGTAGCGGAGCGTGAACGTCTCAAAAAGGGCGGAATTAGCTTGGAAGGTGATTATCAGGGAGAACTCCCGGCTGCTGGGGAACAGGATGATCATCGGGGATGGACGCGCGATGTGACCCAGCCGGTGGGAAATCAGCAGGTTCGCATTGCCAATCTTCGTCGGCTACTCCGCCATGCCTGGTACCAGACTCCCCAGCATGATCGGGGATTACTACCGGGAGAAGTTCGGCAGGAACTCGCCTCGCGGCATTCTTCCAGTAATTTTGATTGGCGCCAAGTCCTAACCCGGCAGGTCGGCCAGATTGCGCGGGGCAAGGAGCCTTCCCACGCCCGCTTCAATCGTCGTCAGCCCCTGCGGATGGACCTTCCCGGGCAGGTGACCCACCTGACCGCTGACCTGAAGATCTTCGTTGACAACTCGGGATCGATGACTGACACAGAAATAGGTCAGGCCCTGACAGAGATTATGCAGCTGGTCCGTCGTTACCGGGTCAAGGCAACGGCCTATTCGTTTGATGCTAAGGTCTATTCACCGGGACAACCCTTACGCCCTGGCCGGCCCGTTAACTGGGTGCGGCACGGGGGCGGTGGCACCAGCTTCCAGGCCATTTTTGACTTTCTGGCTGATCACCATGTTTCCCGGACTGGAACCCTGGTGGTGATTATCACGGATGGCTGGGGCGAAAAGCAGCTACGTGATCACCGTTACCGCAATGTTGACTGGTTGTTGACCACGACCGGCGACCAACTATCCGTTACTGGCCGCCACGGTCAAGTGTTTGAATTAGGGAGGAATGAAAAATGACGACGCTTTTAAATCCCCAAGCAATGCAACGGGTTCTAACCCACAGTGAAGAATACCAGCGCGCGGTGGGACTATTGAACGAGGACTGGGACCCGGATGACCAGCCAATCTATCGGAATGTCCTGGAGGCCGCCGATGTCCATTTTGCCCGCCAGCTCCAAATGGCGGGCCTAATCAACGGCACCACCGACCTCAATAATTATCGGGCCGTCAACCAGCTGATCATGCGCCATGACCAGTGGCTTTCTGCGGGGGCCCGGCAGGCATTACTGGCCCCATTTCAGGACTAGTCCAATTGTTACCGACATTTCTGAAAAAATAGTATAATAAAAGCATCAACACGCTAAGGAGGATGCATTGTGGCAGTAGATAAAAAGATGATCAAAGACGACCTGTACGAGGCCGTCAACGGCGACTGGATCAAAGACGCCAAAATTCCTGACGATAAGCCGGCAACCGGGGGCTTCAATGACCTTGTTGACGAAATCGACAAGCAGATGATGGATGACTTCGATGCCTATGCAGAAGGCAAGCAGAAGTCGGACGATGCGCGGTTCAATGAGATGATCAAGCTATACAAGATTGCCAAGAAGTTCGACTTCCGCAAGAAGGTTGGTCCTAAGGCCTTGAAGCGGGTGCTCAGCAGCGTTGAGGAACTCAAATCCTATGATGACTACCAGGGCCAATGGCGGAACTGGGTTATGTATGGTTTGCCATCACCAGTGACCTTTGATATCGATGCGGACATGAAGAACGCCACGGTCTATGCTCTGTTTGCCTCATCGCCATCATTGATTCTGCCTGACAAGAGTTACTATACGCCAGAAAAGCAGCAGGAGCATGACCAGTTGCTCAAACTATGGACCGATATGGTAACAACATTGATGGATAAGCTGGGCTATGATAAAGATAATGCCGCTCAGATCATCCAGCATGCCAAGGACTTTGATGCCCTCTTGGCGCCAAACGTTAAGAGCGCTGAAGAAGCGGCCGACTACAGCAAGATGTATAACCCACAAACGGTGGCCGAATTGGCGAGTGCTACCGACCAGCTGGATCTGGCTAGTGTGATCAAGCGGCTGGTTGGCACGATCCCTGAAAAGGTCATTGTGACTGAGCCAGACTACTTCAAGGCCCTTGACGGAATCTTGAAGGATCACTTCGAACTGTTTAAGGATTGGGCCACTGTCAACATCATCCGGGACTACGCTAGTTACTTAGACGATGAGATGCGGGAGATTAACGGTCGCTATGGTCGGGCATTGTCTGGAAGCAAGAAGCCGGTCAGTCAGCGGAAGTTCGCCTACTATCTGGCTCGGGACGTCTTCAGTCAAGTTGCGGGGGATTACTACGGTAAGAAGTACTTTGGCCCTGAAGCAAAGGCTGATGTTCACCAGATGGTTGAGCGGATGGTGGCTGTCTACAAGAAGCGGTTGGCTAAGAATGACTGGCTCAGCAAGGCTACGCGGGAGAAGGCCATCCTTAAACTGGACAAGCTCGGCATCCAAGTCGGCTACCCGGATAAGATCCCAGCAGTCTATGACCAGCTCAAGGTTGATGAGGGTGAATCCCTGATTGCCAACCTCAACCAGATCAACTATGTTAAGAGCCGCGAGATGTTTGGCCGCTGGAACAAACCGGTCGACCGGATGCGGTGGGAGATGAGTGCCGCTACGGTTAATGCCTACTACCACCCGTTCAAGAACATTATCGTCTTCCCAGCTGCCATCTTGCAGGCGCCGTTCTACTCCCTGAAGCAGACCAGCAGCCAGAACTATGGTGGAATCGGAGCGGTCATTGCCCACGAAATCTCGCATGCCTTCGATAACAATGGGGCCCTCTTCGATGAATATGGGAACCTCAATAATTGGTGGACCGCTGAGGACTCAGCACACTTCAAGCAGCTGGCCCAGAAGATGATCAAGGAGTTTGATGGCCTGCCATTTGCGGGACAGAAGGTCAACGGGAAGCTGACCGTCTCCGAAAACATTGCCGACGGTGGCGGCCTGTCCTGTGCCCTTGAGGCAGCTAAGGAAGAGGACGACTTCAGTGCTAGTGAGTTCTTCATCAACTGGGCTACAATCTGGCGGATGAAGGCAACTAA
>DBOT01000147.1:4927-5080 GCA_002299975.1 Lactobacillaceae bacterium UBA639 | reverse complement strand
GCCCTGCTCTGGGAAAAGATCGTGGCCAATGCTTCTGACAAAGTAATGTGGATCGTTGACCAAAGCAAGCTGGTCCACAAGCTGGGCAAGTTCCCACTTCCGGTCGAAGTCATCCCATTCGGTAGCCAGCACGTCTTCGCCCGCCTGGAAAAG
>DBOT01000147.1:0-4916 GCA_002299975.1 Lactobacillaceae bacterium UBA639 | reverse complement strand
TACAAGCCAACTTGGCGGATGGACGGTGACCAGAAGTTCCGTACCGACGAGAACAACTACATTATCGACCTGCACCTCGAAGAAATTGACCACCCAGCTGCCCTGGCCGATGAACTGATCCACATGGTCGGTATCGTCGAGACTGGTCTCTTCCTCAACCGGGTTAACGACGTCATTGTCGGCACCGACGAGGGTCCAAAGGTTCTCCACGCCCGTTAAAATCAAATTTCTATAATTGAAAATCGAGTCTCCTCTTCTGTTGAGGGACTCGATTTTTGATTTTCCTGCATCATTTTCTTAACACTCGGTAACGATAAGTGGTCAGGCTTTCCCCCGTTCATCGATTCCCCTATAATAGAATGGTAAGAACACTGAGGAGGTCTTTTTATGGCTTTTAAAATTAAAAAAGATGATATCAAACGTTTCCGCGCTGATTACGACAACCGCCGTGACAGCCACGTAATTGAAAATACCGTCACCAAGAACGGGGTCCGCAACGCCAGCTTCAACTGGCACTCCATCCAGGACAACGACCCGCACTTTTCAATTGACCTGAAGACCGGGGACGTGGCCGACCAGAAGCAGTCCGGCCGTTGCTGGATGTTTGCCGCCTTAAATACCATGCGGCATGAGATGCAGCAAAAGTACAACCTGCCGGATGACTTCGAACTCTCCCAGTCCTACCAGTTCTTCTGGGACAAGTTTGAGAAGGCCAACTACTTCTACGAAAACGTCCTGAAGACCGCTCATAAGGCCACGGATAGTCGTAAGGTTGCTTGGCTGATGGCTGAACCACAAAACGACGGTGGCCAGTGGGACATGCTCTGCGCTCTGATCGAAAAGTATGGGGTAATGCCGAAGTCCGCCATGCCGGAATCATTCAACTCCAACAACTCCCGGGGCATCGACAGCGTCCTCAACAACAAGCTACGTCATGATGCCGTTATCCTCCGTAAGATGGTCAACGAAGACCACGCTAGCCAGGATGAGCTGGATGCTAAGCGGACGACGATGTTGAACGAGGTCTACCGGATGCTGGCCTACGCCTTTGGTGAACCAAGCACCCACTTCGATTTCGAATACCGGACCAAGAAGGACAACGAATACCACCGCGACGCTAACCTGACCCCACGGGAATTCTTCAAGAAGTACATCGGCTGGAACCTCAACGACTACGTTTCCATTATCCAGGCCCCAACCGCTGACAAGAAGTACCACAAGACCTACACGATCGACATGCTCGGCAACGTGGTCGGTGGTCGGCAGATCAAGCACCTGAATCTGCCAATGGATGAATTCAAGGACCTGGCCATCAAGCAGCTCAAGCACGGCGAGAGTGTCTGGTTCGGCTCCGATGTCGTTCAGTACTCCGAAACTAAGCTGGGGATCATGGCTTTAAACACCTACGACTACAACGCCCTCTTCGACATGGACCTGGATATGACCAAGGCCGACGCTCTGGATTACGGTCAGAGCATGATGGACCACGCGATGGTGCTGACCGGGGTCGATATCGTCGATGGCAAGCCAACCAAGTGGAAGGTTGAGAACTCCTGGGGTAACAAGGTCGGTCACAAGGGTTACTTCGTGATGAGTGATGACTGGATGGACAAGTACTGCTACCAGATCGTCATCAACAAGAAGTACCTCTCCGACAAGCAACGCAAGGTCCAGGCCCAAGACCCAATCGTCCTGAAGCCATGGGATCCAATGGGTACCCTGGCCTAAGAATTATAAAATCCAGTGTAAACAAAAAGATACCGGAAATCCGGTATCTTTTTTAGTTACTTTACTTTTTGATCAATGTAATCACGAATAACATCGTAGATCGGTTGGCTCCAGAAGTCGCGTTCGTGGTTGGCCCCCTTCACCCGGTAGGCCGTCACGTCGTACCCATCCTGGCTCAGCTTTTCGTACATGTCAACCATTTGATGGTAAGGAACCACCTGATCGGCATCCCCGTGCAGCAGCAAAAATGGCGGGTAGTCCTGCCCCGGCTTGGCAACTTCCAGTGGGCTCATCTCCGCCTTCAGCTCCGGCCATTTGGCAGTGTTCGGGCCAAACAGGCAGAACTGCAGGAGCTTGTTGCCGGGAACCTTGGCGGACGCCTCGAAGGTATCAGCGATGTCCATCGGGGCGAAGCAGGAAACCACCGCATCAACCCGGTCCGACTCATGAGCGTACAACGGTGTTCGGTAACGTGGATCATCACCGGTCAACCCCACCAGCATGGCGGCGTTGGCACCAGACGACGTTCCCCAGATGGCCACCCGGTGCGGATCGATCGCATACTTAGCAGCCTTGTGCCGGAGGAAGCGGATCGCCGTCTTCACGTCCTTTAAGAAGGCTGGGAAAGCAAAGCCGTCGACGGCGCTGCGATGCTGGACTGTCGCAACCACGTACCCGTGCTTAACGAACTGGACTAATTGGGGAATCTCCTCCCCCATCTTGCCCGTCCGCCAGGAGCTTCCCTGGACGAAGACGATCAGTGGCCGGGGATCAGTGTGATACTGCTCAGGATAACGTTGCGTCCATGGTGCCAAGATCTGCATCTTGAGTGGCCGACCAGCCACGGCAGCATAGGTGATGTTTTCGATCAGGCGGACCTGACCAGTCAGGTTGGGGTTGTTTTGCAGCTCATGAATCATTTATTATTCACCATCCATTGTTATAAAGGTCTTCTTGACGATGTTCAGCTGGTCATCGAAGCGATACCAGATTGGCTTACCATTTGGTACCTCCACCTGGTCAATCTCGTCATCAGGGATCTGGTCGAGGTACTTAATCAGAGCCCGCAGCGAGCTCCCATGGGCCACGATCAGCTGGTTCTTACCATCCAACAGCCGCGGCGCAATCTGGTCCTGCCAGTATGGTAGCAAGCGCTTCTGCGTCATTGCCAGACTTTCACTCAGTGGCATCTTGACGCCCAGGCGATCGTAGCGGCGTTCGTGCTGACGGTGCTCCAGCTTTGGTGGCAGGTCCCGAAAGCCCCGCCGCCAGCGGTGCAGTTGGTCGGCCCCGACCTCTTCCTTGACCTGGGCCTTGTTCCGGCCGCTCAGTGCGCCATAGTGCCGTTCATTTAGGCGCCAGGTCTTATGAACGGGGATATAGAGCTGGTCGATCTCATCAAGGACAAGGTTGGTAGTCATAATTGCCCGCTCCATGTAGGAGGTGTGGGCATCACTGAACTGAATCCCGAGTTGTTGCAATTTCTTACCGACCGCGATCCCCTGTTGGATACCTTCAGGGGTCAGCGGCACATCCGTCCATCCTGTAAAGATGTTATCCCGGTTGGCTTGACTCTGGCCATGCCGAACAATTACTAAATCTACCATACACTTTCACTCCTTTGCCACTATTAATCATAGCGCAATTGTGCACTATTTAACAGTCTTACCATTACAGTAATGTCTTGATAATGACCATCAAAATTGGGATTACGATCACACTTAAGACGGTGGTTTCCGTCACCATGATTGCCGCGTAATCGGCATCCGCATGGTAGAGTTTGGAAACGACTGGGGCATTGGTCATCACGGGCATCGCGGCTTGAAGAATAAAGACTTGCTTCATCAGTGGCGGCATACTGCTTGGCAGAACCAAGATTGCCATCAGAACTGGGGCAAAGAGGAAGCGCCCTAGTAAGATCCCCCAGGCATCGCGGGTCAGCCGTACCCGACTCAAGCCTGCGTTGGAGATGGCGATCCCAATGAAGATCATCGACATTGGGATGGTCAGCCCACCGATGTATGACAGGTCCGACATCACAAACTTTGGTAGGTGAACATGAAGCATGACCAGAATGACCCCCAAGATGAAACCAAGTAGTGGCGGCGAGAAGATCTTCTTCAGGGCCGTTTTGACGTCAATCTTGGCTTCATGCAGACCATCACGCTGAATTAGCCAAACCCCTAGGGTCCAGAAGAAGGTGGTATTGGCCATGTAGTAGACCAGGACGTACGGGATCGAGGCGTTACCGAAGAGGGCCAGGTTGATTGGCAGGCCGATGAAAACGGTATTGGAATTAAAGAACATCGATGAGAAGAGGCCGATGTGGGACCGCTTGATCCCGATCGCCCGGGCTACCGCAAACGACAGGGCGAAGAGAATGACCATCGACAGCACTGGATAACGCAGGTCCGGCAGCAGGGTCTTCAGTTCCCCGGCCGAAAAGTCGTGCATGATGGTGGTAACCATGTAGCAGGGCAGTGCAACTTCAGTAACTAATCGCGAGATGATCCGCGGGGACTGGGGATTGAACCAGCCGCGTTCGTTCATCACGAAACCGACCACTACCATTACGAGGATGATCAAAACCCCCGAAACGGCTGACAGAAAAATCGAAAACATGGATTTAATTCATCTCTTTCTCTCAAAACTGTCTTCTATTGTACACCAACCATTAAACTGCTCCGATCAGACATCTCATAGGATTTGTCCTATTCGAATATCGCCCCAATAGGAAATAGTCTATAATTAGAGAGATTGAATAATTTTAATCGAATATAGGAATGAAGTATGAAAAGAAAAATATATCACCTTATCAACTGGTCATTGCCCTACCTTGCAATCTGTGCGATGGCCTACATCATCATGTACCCCCAGCTCATTTCCCATGGGGTAATCCTGGGGACGGACTCGATCTTCCACTTTAATCGCTTCTATGACGCGGCTAAGCAGATCCAGCAGTTCAACTTCAGCTACTTCCAGAGCAACTACTGCTTCCAGCAAAGCGGCCGGGTCATCAACGCCGTCTACGGGCCGTTGTTTGCCTACCTCAATGGGGCACTGATCGGGATCTTAGGTACCTGGTTTCGCTACGAAGTCATCACCAACCTGATCGTCTATATCGGCGGTGGGATCGGGATGTACCTCCTGGCGATCAAGGCACACAGCTCCCGACGCTTTGCCCTCCT
>DBOT01000035.1:1855-9909 GCA_002299975.1 Lactobacillaceae bacterium UBA639 | reverse complement strand
TAGATTATATTTACAAAATACAACCCCTGTTGAGCGCGTTTGGACGATCTTTAAAGTGCAGGATATTGCTAATAATCAGTTAGCAAATTACATTTTATCAGTCGCAATCAACCCACAAAATCAGGGTGAATAATTCAATATAGCAAAATAATAACCCCTAATTAGACTTATTGTCTAGTTAGGGGTTTATTTTTCGGTATTCCTTAGGGGTTATTTATTAAAAATAGACCCTAGATAAGAAAAATTGGTATAAAAAAGAGCACCTTTTCAGGTACCCCGCCGGCTCGGATAAGTAATCAGCTGATCCAATTTGCACACCAGCATCTTCATCTTTGTACCTACATTATAGCCGAAAGTTTTCTATGATACAATGTTAAAGCACACCAGAGTGCCCTCATCAAGCATTCAATTTGTGTGTGGGAAGGAGGTTCTTCCCAGTGACTCATTGTATCTTCATCTTTGTATTGTTGCCTTTTTTAAGTAAGAAGCAACTGAAAAAACTGATTAAGTTCATTCTTGAACTGTTAAAGCGTCTACTTTAGCACTTCAGCAGAATAAAACAGCGTCTGTCGCGTGCGGCAGGCGTTTTTGATTTCTGGAAGTTATTTATATTAATAGACTCTATATTACATAGCAGCTTTATTATGGCCAATATTAATATCTAGCTTTATAATATCAAAACTAATTTGGAGAATGAATTTAAATATAAAAAAAGAGCACCTTTTAAGGTACCCCGTAAATTCGGATAAGTAATCAGTTCTTTTCGTCGGTCCGGTACTTGGCGCCATCGTCCGTTAACCGCCAGGCCGGGTGGTAACCTTGCTTGGCGAAGTAGTTAAAGACGTGTTGGGCCCCAAACGGAATTACTTCCACCGGCACGCCGAAGTTCCCGATCCGCTTGACCAGTTTAGATTCGTCGACGATCCAAATTCGCTTGGTCGAAGCGTTGTTGACGATCTTTTCCCAGAGCAGGGCGCCACCGCCGCCCTTGATACCTTGGAAGTCGTCGCTGATCTCGTCAGCACCGTCGATGGTCAGGTCGATGTGGTCGACGTCATCGAGGTTCTTGATGGTGATGCCGAGGCTTTCGGCCTGCTTGGTGGTCCGGCTGGAAGTCGTTACCCCGATGATGTTGGTCAGGTTACCGGCTTGGACTTGCTTACCGAGCTCGTCGACCATGTAACGGACGGTTGAGCCGGTGCCGAGACCGACAATCATGCCAGACTTGATGTACTTGACTGATTCCTTACCCGTTTGGGCCTTTAATTCGTCTTGATTCATTGAACATTCCTCCTATACTAAAAACGATCTTCTGGTAATAACAAACGCTGGTATTCCGGATGCAGCTTGAACTGCTGGGTTGCGTAGGGACACATCAACTTGACGGTCCATCCCTGGTCGCTGGCGTACTTGATAAAACGTTTTACGAGAACGGCAGCGATCCCCTTACCGCGGTAGTCAGGGTGGACAAAGACGCGTTCGACAACGACCCGATCAGGGTAGCCGTCGACAGCGGGAAAGCTGATCTCACCAACGAATGGCTGGTGGTCGTCGCTGGCAACAATCCGGTGATCCTCAATTTGATATTGCAAAGTGATCACATCCATTTCAATACCAATTTTCCGTAAAGTAATCCCAAAAGTCAAGCCTAAGCAATACCATTACTAAAGGTTCTATCTTATAATAATTAAATAGTGATTTAATTCGATGAGGTGAACAAAATGAAACGCGGATTTAAGGTAGTTTCCAAGAGACGTGAGCAGGGGATTAACCTGCCCCAACGGCAGACAGCCAACGCGGCCGGTTATGACTTCGAGGCAGCGGAGGACTTTACCCTGCCGTCCATCTGGAAGGGGAACTTCATCAAAGCCCTCTGGACAATCCACCAGCAGAAGAAGCTGACGGATACTGACTTTACGGCTGCCGATGCCGCCTTGAAACCCTACTTAGTGCCAACCGGGATCAAGGCCTACATGCAGCCAAACGAGTTTCTCCTGCTGGCTGACCGGTCGAGTGGGCCCCTGAAGCGGCGGCTGGTTCTGCCAAACGGGGTCGGAATCGTGGATGCCGACTACTATGATAATGACAGCAACGAAGGGGAGATCTTCTTCCAGCTGATCAACTACGGCCTTCGTGACTACCACATCAAGAAGGGTGAGCGAATCGGGCAGGGGATCTTCATCCCTTACCTACTTGCCGATGATGAGAAGCAACCAACTGCCCAGCGGACGGGCGGTTTCGGCTCAACCCAAAAGTAAGGAGCAATAATAATGGCAAAGGTAAGAACACAGTATGTTTGCCAAAACTGCGGCTATAACTCCCCGCGTTACCTGGGCCGCTGCCCAAACTGTGGGGAGTGGAACACCTTCGTCGAGGAGCAGGTGCAAAGCGGTGGTTCATCAGCCACCAAGGCCAAGACGACGACTCTGACCGGCCTAGTGTCCAAACCGCAGAAGATCAGTGAAATCAACAGTCAGGAGACGCCCCGGGTAAAGACGCGGCTCAATGAACTCAACCGGGTCCTTGGTGGCGGGATCGTCCCGGGCTCCCTGATCCTGATCGGTGGGGACCCCGGAATCGGTAAGTCGACCCTCCTCCTCCAGGTCTCTGGACAGCTGAGCGATGACCACCACAAGGTTCTCTACGTCTCGGGGGAAGAGAGCGGCACCCAGATTAAGATGCGGGCCGAACGCCTCCATGTGGCCGGGGATAACTTCTACGTTTACCCCGAAACCAACATGGACAGTATCCGCGACACGATCCGGGATCTCAAGCCAGAATTTGTCGTAATTGACTCCGTGCAGACGATGCAAGCCACGGACGTCAACTCCGCGATCGGGAGTGTCTCCCAGATCCGTGAGGTGACTGCCCAGCTGATGCAAATTGCCAAGAGCAACAACATCACGATCTTCGTGGTGGGCCATGTCACCAAGGGCGGGGCGCTCGCGGGTCCTAAGATTTTGGAGCACATGGTGGACACGGTTCTCTACTTTGAGGGGGACCTGCACCACACCTACCGGATTCTGCGCTCGGTGAAGAACCGTTTCGGCTCCACCAACGAGCTGGGGATCTTCGAGATGCATACGAACGGGCTGACCGAGGTCAAGAACCCGTCTGAGATCTTCCTGGAGGAACGCCTGCGTGACGCTACCGGGTCTGCCGTGGTGGTTTCACTAGAGGGGACCCGGCCGATCCTGGTCGAAATCCAGGCCCTGGTGACGCCAACGGTCTACGGTAACGCGCAGCGAACCGCTACCGGTCTGAGCCGGAACCGTGTATCATTGATTATGGCGGTGCTGGAGAAGCGGGCCAACCTGATGCTGCAGAATCAGGACGCTTACCTTAAGGCGGCCGGGGGAGTCAAACTGGACGAACCAGCGATCGACCTGGCCATTGCCGTATCGATTGCGTCGAGTTACCGTGACAAGGGGACCCGCCCGAGCGATGCCTTCGTCGGTGAAGTCGGGCTGACCGGTGAAATTCGCCGGGTCAACCGGATTGAGCAGCGGGTGGCCGAGGCGCAGAAGCTGGGCTTCCAGCGGATCTTCGTGCCAAAGAACAACCTGAAGGGTTGGAACCCGCCGACCGGCATTGAGGTCATCGGGGTAACCACCCTGCGTGAGGCTCTGCGCCTGGCACTGGCCTAAAAATTTAATAAAGGAGGAACCAAAATGCGAAAACGGATTGTAGTTGCAATCTACGTCCTGGTTGGGGCAATGGTCGGTTTCTACTATCTCCCCCTACTGTGGGACGTGTTAAAATTGCACTTTGCACTCCCGTTGTTGGTATTCTTAGATATTATTATCGGTGCACTTATTTTCTGGCTGCTAGGATTGCTATTGGCCAAACCAACAATGAGACTGCTGACGCAAATTGAGCGGGAACTGACACAAAAGAACCCGCTCTACCTGATTTTCGGTGCTTTGTTGACGATCCTCGGTTTGATCTTGGCGGTATTGATTTCGATCCCGCTCTGGCAGACCAACATTCCGGTGGTCAACAATGTCTTACCGATCCTGTTGATGCTGCTGTTCAGCTACCTGGGCTTTCGGATTGGGACCACCCGGATAGACGAATGGAAGAAGTTGTTAACCCGGAAAGCCCAGCACAACGATGATAATGGTGAGATGATTGACCGCCATGATGCCAACTACCACCATTACAAGATCCTGGATACCAACATCCTGATTGACGGGCGGATCTATGACCTGGTCAAGACCGGTTTCCTGGAAGGAACCCTGCTGGTACCTAACTTTGTTCTCTATGAGTTGCAATATATTGCTGACTCTGGCGAGAGTATCAAGCGGGTACGGGGCCGGCGTGGATTGGACATCTTAAACAAGCTGCGGAGCGAGAAGATCGTACCGATTGAGATGTACGAGGGTGACTTCGAAGATATCCCTGAGGTTGACAGCAAGTTGATTGCCCTGGCCAAGAAGGTCAACGGGGCCATCGTTACTAATGACTACAACCTCAACAAGGTGATTCAGTTCCAGAACGTCGATGTCTTGAACATCAACAACCTGGCTAAGTCACTGCGGCCCCGGGTAATTCCGGGTGAGACCCTCAAAGTCGTGGTCGTCAAGAAGGGGACCGAACGACAGCAAGGGGTTGCCTACCTGGACGACGGGACGATGGTCGTGGTCGAGGATGGCCGCTACTTCATGAACAAGCCGATTGAAGTTGAGGTCACCAGTGCCCTGCAGACGGATGCCGGTCGGATGATCTTTGCCCGGCCACTGCACTCCCAGCGGGGAATTGACGAGCAGTCCAAGACGGATGACAAGTCTAAGGGCAGTGACAAGCCCAAGGACAAGGGGCATTCCAATAATTCAAAGAAGTAAATAGAAAAAGGAGATCGCACGCGGCGATCTCCTTTTTTAGGTCAAAATAGCCAAAAGAAAAGGACGGCCTGGGATCAGCCGCCCTCGATAATAGGGAGTATTACGAAAACTTGGGGGAGATTTCGTAATGATTATTTTTTTCGGTTACTATTGGGAGGAGTAATTGAAAAATAATAGGTTTCATTGATGTAGCAAAGCTCTTTCTTTACTACGCTTATTATACTAACAGTAGAATGTGAAGAAATTATGACCAAAGTCTTAAAGAACTTTTCAAGTGCCGAAATTCTCAATGGGGCGCGGACAAGGACGGTTTGTGGTAAGATTAAGGAAGCAATTTGCAAGTAAATTATGAGGGAGCAGATAATATGCTAACGATCTATAATACGTTGACAAGAAAAAAGGAAGAGTTTAAGCCGCTACATCCAGGCGTTGTTAACATGTATGTCTGTGGCCCAACGGTTTACAATTATATTCACATCGGCAATGCCCGTTCAGCAATTGCCTTTGACACGGTGCGGCGCTACCTTGAATTCAAGGGCTACAAGGTCAACTATGTCTCCAACTTCACTGACGTTGATGACAAGATGATCAAGGCAGCCCACGAGCAGGGAATCACGGTGCCCCAGCTGGCGGAGAAGTACATCAACGCCTTCATGGAGGACACGACGGCCATTAACATTGAGCCGGCAACCCTGCACCCGCGGGCAACGGAAAACATCCCGGACATCATCAAGTTTGTCAGCGGCTTAATTGATAAGGGCTATGCCTACGCAAAGGCCGGTGACGTTTACTACCGAGCCCGGAAGTTCAAGCACTACGGTCAGTTGTCCGGTCAATCAATTGATGACCTTGAAGTTGGGGCCAGCGAACACGTCAGCGCCGATGAGGTCGATAAGAAGGAAGACCCGATGGACTTTGCTCTCTGGAAGGCCGCTAAGCCCGGTGAAATCAGTTGGGATTCCCCATGGGGTAAGGGCCGTCCCGGTTGGCACATTGAGTGCTCCGTGATGTCCACCAAGTACCTCGGCAAGACCATTGATATTCATGCCGGTGGACAGGACCTGGAGTTCCCACACCACGAAAACGAGATTGCTCAGAGTGAGGCGGAAAACGGTCAGCAGTTTGTCCGTTACTGGATGCACAACGGTTTTGTCACCATCGGTAAGGACAATGAGAAGATGAGCAAGTCCTTGCACAACTTCATCACCGTCCACGACATCATCAAGAAGGTTGACCCCCAGGTGCTGCGTTTCTTCATGGCAACAACCCAGTACCGGCGGCCAATCCAGTACAGTGAAGATAACCTGGTTGATGCCAAGAACAACCTTGACCACATCCAGACGGCCTACGACAACCTGACCTACCGGGAACAGGATGCCCAGACTGGTGGGGACGCCGATGTTGACGCCAAGTTGGCCGAATTCAAGCAGCGTTTCACCGATGCCATGGATGATGACATTAACGTTCAAAACGGGATCGCTGTGGTTTACGAACTGGTCAAGTACGCTAACGTCTATGCCCAAAAAGATCAGGTCAACGCTGATGCCCTGGCGGATTTGAAGTCGACCCTGGCAACGCTGATGAGTATCTTCGGGGTTAAGCTGACGGCATCTGATAACCAAATCGATGACGACCAGATCAAGCAGCTGATTGAAGAACGGAATGAGGCCCGCAAGAACAAGGACTTCGCCCGTAGTGACCAAATTCGGGACGACCTGAAGAAGCAGGGGATTATTCTTGAGGATACCCCCCAGGGAACCCGGTACAAGAAGGAGTAGTTTTTAATTACAATGGAAAAAGCAGACTATCGACAACTAAACGGCATCGCCCTGGCCTACCTCGGTGATGCGGTCTACGAGGTGTTCATTCGCCAACACCTGTTGAGCACGGGACTGAGTAAACCGACTAAGCTCCAGCACATTGCCACCCACTATGTTTCGGCGAAGGCTCAGGCGGCATTGATCGACCTGATGAAGCAAGACGAACTGTTGACCGACGAAGAGTGGGCCTACTTCAAGCGGGGTCGCAACGCCAACAGTCATACCCATGCCAAGCATACCGCCGTTTTGACCTACCGGATCTCGACCGGTTTTGAGGCTTTAATGGGTTACCTCCAGCTCTCGGGCCGGCAGGAACGGTTGAACGAACTGGCAGAATGGTGCATCAAACAAGTGGAAGTGGGGCGGACAAAGCATGAAGACTGAAAATACTGATTTTATTATTGGCCGGCATCCGGCGATCATGGCGCTTAAGTCGGACCAGGAGATCAACAAGGTCTTTATTCAATCCGGATTGAAGGCCGATGCCATCGCGCAGATTATCAAGCTGGCGAAGGAAAAGCGGCTAGTCATTTCTAATGTTCCTAAGAACAAGCTGGACATGATGACTGACCACCAAAACCACCAGGGGGTTGCCCTTGCGGTAGCTGCCTACCAATATGCCACTATCGATGACCTCTTCGATAATGCGGCCAAGCACGGTGAAGATCCCTTCTTCCTGATCTTAGATGAGTTGGAGGATCCTCACAATTTAGGGTCCATTATCCGGACAGCGGATGCGGCCGGGGTCCACGGAATCATCATTCCGCGTCGCCGGGCAGTCGGCCTGACCTCCGTGGTGGCCAAGACCTCGACCGGGGCAATCGAACACGTTCCGGTGGCCCGGGTTACCAACCTGGTTCAGACGGCTAAGGAGCTTCAGGAACGGGGCGTTTGGCTCTTCGGTACCGACATGAAGGGCAAGGACTACCGGACCTGGGATGCCCACGGCGCCGTGGCACTAGTCATCGGTAATGAAGGTAAGGGGATTTCCGCCCTCCTGAAGAAGACCTGTGACGAGATGCTGACGATTCCGATGATCGGGCACGTCCAGAGTCTGAACGCCAGTGTGGCCGCTAGTCTCTTAATCTATCAGGGATTCAATTCGCGACACCCATTAAAATAAGATGTAGACGGGCAACTTCCGATAAGGGAGTTGCCCGTTTGTATTCGCTTTCACTTATCACCCAGTCAGTGGGTAACTGATATTAAAAAAATGTGGGACTATAATGATCGATTATCACTTAATGTGTTCACTTAATACGGGATATACCGTTCGATTAGTCGTTCCGTTAAACGGGTAAAACAGCTATTGCCTGATAAGACGTTTTGATAAATTAATATCAGACGCGTGGGTTTTACGGAAATAAACGCTGAATTGAAAGCGCTTTTC
>DBOT01000035.1:0-1770 GCA_002299975.1 Lactobacillaceae bacterium UBA639 | reverse complement strand
CACTAGTTGAAATCGTGACGGGTCAATTAAATTAGGGAGGAGCAATGCAAAAATGCACTGCACCAACAAGACCAACCATAAAATTCGCAATCAAAGGGAAGTGAAGATCCTGGTCGACGCCAGGGCAGGTAAGGATAAGGAGTTTCAGGCACTATTTAACCAGTACTGGCCACTAGTTCGCCGCCTCTGGCAGGAGTACTACGTGGCTGACCTGGAGCTCGAAGACTGGCATCAGGAGGCCGAAATGGTCCTGATGCGGGTTTTAGAACGGTACCGGGGTGGTTCGATGAACAGCTTTGCGGGTTTCTACAAGCAGAGCCTGATCAATCGATTACTGGATCTTTACCGGGCCCGGCAGGCTTACAAACGGATCCCAGCCAGTCAGTTATCCTCATTGGGGGATGAGGATGCTAACCTGCTGGTGGATGGCCGACGGAACCGGCCAGAGGACATCGTTTACTGCCAGAAGTGCCTGGAAAACTTCATGCAACAATGCTCAACGTTTGAGCGTCAGGTGATTATCCTTCTTCACCAGGGAGATAGCATTGCCGACCTGGAAAGCAAGCTCAACTGTGATGAACGCAAGATCCGAAGTGCGCTGACACGGGGACGTCGCAAGCTGATTGCTGAATTACGGCAGAAATATTAAGGTGAAACAGCCAGGTAGTAGAGAAGTGCTACCTGGCTGTTTTATATGGTTGATTTAAAGATCACGTTCGTGCTAACCTATTACTGAATGGAGGCGGTAGTATGTCCCAACGAAAAGTTGCCTTGGAATGTACCAAGTGCGGTGCGCGTAATTACACGGTCACCGCTAATCCGCAGCGACAATCACGATTAGAACTACGTAAATTCTGCAAGCACTGCGGTGAGTATACACTTCACCGTGAGAGCAAGTAGGTGGAGGCAAGGATGCACTTAATTCGATTTATCAAGAGTGTTAACCATGAGATGAAGCTGGTTGTTTGGCCAACTGCAAAGGAAAACCGGCGTGACACAACGATCGTTATTTCACTGACGTTGTTCTTCGTCCTGTTCTTTACCCTGTTTGATTGGTTGATTCAATTATTAATGAAACTGTTTGTCTAAGTTGTGGTCAAACAGTGGGTTGTCTGTTATACTAAGTTTTGGTGAACTTCGTGACGAGCGGGGTTTTTTATTTTGGTAAAAATTAAAAACAGCATTAATCTTTAAGGAGGATTTATCGTGGAATCACATGAAAAACGTTGGTACGTCTTGCATACTTACTCCGGTTACGAAAACCGGGTTAAGAGCAACCTGGAATCCCGGGCACAGTCAATGGGAATGCAGGACTACATCTTTCGGGTAGTCGTCGCAAACGAGACGGTTCGGCAAGTGAAGGATGGTCAGGCCAAGGAAGTTGTTGAAAACACCTTCCCAGGTTACGTCCTGGTTGAGATGGTCATGACCGACCAGGCATGGTACATCGCCCGGAACACGCCAGGCGTTACCGGCTTCTTGGGTTCCCACGGTGGTGGTTCTAAGCCAACCCCACTGCTTCCTGAAGAAGTAGAGCGGATCATGAAGCGGATGGGTGCCGAGATCACCGTCAGTGACCTGGATGTTAAGGAAGGCGACACGGTTAAGGTGATCGCTGGGCCATTCGCTGACCTGACGGGTAAGGTTACCGAAGTCGACCATGAGAAGCAAAAGCTTAAGGTTAACGTCGAGATGTTCGGTCGGGAAACGTCTGCCGAACTGGGCTTTGACCAGGTTGACACCGCGGTTGATTAATCGCTGAAAACGAAC
>DBOT01000033.1 GCA_002299975.1 Lactobacillaceae bacterium UBA639 | reverse complement strand
CTTTAGGGCGTGGTGGTTGACTAATACCAGTAAGAACGTCTATAGGGGCTGATTTCAAAGTACCTGTGGTCTTTTGGCTTGACTCCATACTTATCGTCTCTAATAGAATTAAGTAACTCATGGCCAGCACAAAATGTTGAACATCAAAAAACAATCTGCTAAATTTTCTTACCTTCTGATATACTCATTAATGGGAAATGAGGTGATAAATGTGGATGTAATTGTTTTTTGGATTAGCGTAGTCCTGATTGCAGTGACCCTAGGCATCAAAACCTGGCTTACCAAGGGGCAGCCGATTACCGGCTGGGTAAGGCCAAATAAGGATAAGCAGCAACGTGAGAAGATCGAAGTCCTTTTTCAGCGTTATCTGACAATCACCTATATTGAGATGCGCGGAACTAGTAACGAGTTCTCGCTACGCCACAAGAAGATTGAGGAAGAACTTCTCGAATATGCGGGGGATGAGCTGGCGCAGGAAATTCAGAATCTTCATAGTATTATGTATTTTCAGTCCAATCCAGCACGCCGGATTGCAACTGTTGATAAGGTTATTTTCGCCTTTGCAAAGCAATTTGACTAAAAGAAACATTAGTAGTGGCTCAAAGTCCTTTACCATTCTTTGTGGACTCATAGCTAAATACAATTTATGAGGTAGTAATTACGCATTTATAACTGAAAATGGGGGAGCACGGGGATGCTAGATATCTTAGATTACACCAAGCAAACACTGGTGACCGATGCCAATTTCTGGAAGTTTACAGATGAACATATTAAAGATGCAACCGAGTTTCGGGGAGTATCGTTTGTTTCTTCGATCAAATTCATTGAAAAGTACTTGTTGCCCCGCTACCAATCAGTAACCCTCATTCTGGGCCTGAGTGACAACGGGACTGCCTCGATCGGCCAGCAATTGGCCCAGCTGACGGACCGGAACCAGTTTGTCCAGTATGGCTACGAGCACCAGCAGAGCGAATTTACCAAACGCATCCTGGACGGGACCCTCAAGCTGTACTTCACCAAGCGCGAACTGATTCACACCAAGATGTACCTATTGACCAATGATCACGACTATCTGGCCTTGTCCGGGTCGATGAACCTTACCGAAGCTGCTCTGCATCACAACGTCGAACAGTTGGCCGGTGACTATGGCAGTCAGAAAGATCCACTCTATCAGTGTCACCAGCAGATGTTTGACGATAACTTCGCGCGGGCCGCCACCTACCTGGACGCCAAGAAGATGGCCGGTTTCATCCAGGCCAAGAACACGGAGCAACTGCAGGTTAGCGTCTACACCGATGCGGCTAACATGCTGAAGAATAAGGATGATGGTGACAAGAATGTCGTCGTCCTGCCGGCAGAAGAAATTAAGAAATATCGGGACGAATATAATTCCGATGAGAAACTAAAAAAGCTATCCGAACGGGAACGGCTAAGTGTCACCCAGGTTGTCCAGCTTTTTGGGAATGCCGGGTACAAGAAACGCCAGCTGGACAACATCGGGCAAAGCCTATATGAACTGACCCAGGTCGTAAGGCACGTTTCAAAGAATAACGCCACTGCTGGAAAGATTAAGCACGAGGAAGACCTCTATCCGAAACCGGTGCTTTTCTATAACAATGGGCAACTGTTTGAGGCACCCCGGATCGGGGATCAGGTTAAGTCGACAGTGATCAAGTCAGACCTCGCCGGTGAAGATCTCAAGAAGCAACTGCAACTGTTTTCTGACATTGCCCACGAGTACGATAATTACAAAGAGGTCGGCGAGGGCTGGCAGGCCTGCGACTTCATGTGCTTCCTGTTCGAGGCACCGTGGCTGTGGAAGATCCGGAACATGTATGAGCTGTCGCCAAGTGCTCGGTCCCGTGAGGATGTTCCGTTAGGAGTTGCCTTGATTGGTCAGGGGCGAACCGGTAAGTCAACACTGGGGAAACGCTTTGCAGCCAAACTGACCGGCAGCGGCAACTTCCTGGATGGTGGGGTGTTTGATCCCAAAAACTATGCGTTGGGAAAGTCCAATATTAATATGACGATTACCAATGTCTTGAACGATTATATGTACAGCGGTCCGGTCAACCCAATGATGATCGATGATATTAGTCCCGACCTGACAACTCGGCCATACTTTGATCGCTTCATTAAGGAGATCACTAATAATCGGAATCTGACTCAGCCGTTACCGTCATTCATCTTCACAATGAACCGCCGTGAGGACGATAGTAAGTCCCAGTTCTCGCTAAAGCCCGAGATAATGCGGCGCTTATGGTATCTCAGTTTTGAATCTACGTTTGCTGGTGAAGAAAGTGCGCGGGAGAAGAAATTGAACGACCTTCTTAGCCGGGCTAATGATAAGCTCTATCGCTACTGCCAGGTGGAACTGGCCAAATTCTTTGATGATGTGTCACCAGAAGCAGAACAGCAGATTGAAAATGATTTTCTGTACCCAATTAAATACGTATTAAAGCAGGCCATGGACCAGTTTGCGATGTTCGACCAGGTGCAGGATTACTTTAAGGATAACTATGATTACTCCCTATTTGTAGGACGCAACGATTGGACGATGCTGATTAATCAGGCGGAGATCGGGACGGACATCGTGTTTGTTAAACAGGACGACCGCCTAAAGGCCCAGATCAATAAGCAATTATTCAATAAGGTTTCTGATAATACGGCCCGTAACAGTGGTTCCATGTTGATGGATCGTTATTTCCAGTACCTGCCACGTAAGTACCGCATCAGCTATCAACGTACGAGTACTGGCTTCATTGTCGACGTAAAGAATTTTGACCGGTGGTTGAACAGTGATACGTTAGAGCAACGTTATAACAGCAGCGAGGTTGCCCGTAATGCGCAGAAGGTTGATACTGCGGCCCAGAT
>DBOT01000117.1:1875-6999 GCA_002299975.1 Lactobacillaceae bacterium UBA639 | reverse complement strand
TAATAATTATTTTACATTATTGAAGTTTCTTACTAAAATATAGTTATTATTTAGTAATTGACGAAAGAAGGACCTACTTAAAATGAAAGAAATCATTGACCAATACTTTGATGGCGAGCGGCCGCTGTTTGGTGAACACGATGCCAAGATTACCCGGACGACCTTCGGTAAAGGGGAGTCACCATTAAAGAATGCCCACGACCTCGAATTAAATAAGGTGATTTTTCAATGGAAATACCCACTCTGGTATGATCAACACGTGACAGTAAACGATTCCATCTGGGAGACGATGTCGCGCTCAGGTATCTGGTACACTAAGGATATTGAGATCAACGACAGTGCCATCCAGGCACCTAAACAATTCCGCCGCTGTGACGACATTCGGCTCAACAACGTCCATTTTGGGGACGCTGAGGAAACACTCTGGTCCTGCAAGAACATCAAGATGAACAATGTCCAGGCCAATGGTGACTACTTTGGGATGAACAGTGAGAATGTCTATGCCGACCACCTCAATATCATCGGTAACTACGCCTTTGACGGGGCCAAGAATGTGGAGATCCATAATTCAACGATGGTCACTAAGGACAACTTCTGGAACTGTGATAACGTGGTGGTTTACGACTCATTCCTGAACGGGGAATACCTGGCCTGGAACACGAACCACATTACGCTGATCAACTGTACGATTGAGAGTGATCAGGGACTCTGCTACACCAAGAACCTCACGCTGAAGAATTGTCGGCTCCTGCACACCGACCTGGCTTTTGAATACTGTGAGAACATCGATGCCGAGATCGATTCCGACATCATGAGCGTCAAGAACCCGATCAGCGGGAAGATCAAGGCGCACCACATCGACGAGATCATCATGGATCCGCACGAGATCGACCCAAGCAAGACGACCATTATCACGGATGATGACTCAGCACAACACGTTAAGCAGCACTAGGGGGTAAATTAAATGCAATACGATTTTGATACGATTCTGGACCGAAAGCATACTAATTCTGAAAAATGGGATGTCAAAGCTGGTGAGCTCCCGATAACGACCGCCGACATGGACTTCAAGACGGCCCCCGAAATCATGATTGCCATGAAGAAGAAGATTGACCAGGGGGCTTTTGGCTACGAATACCCAACTCCGGAGTACTTCCAGGCAGTAGCCGAATGGTATGCCAAGGAACACCACGCGGCTGCTGAGACGGACTGGATGCGGTTTGCCACCGGCGTCATCCCCGCAATCACGGCGAGTGTCCATCACTTTAGCCATGAAGGGGACAATGTTCTCCTGATGGAACCAGTTTACAATACCTTCTACAACTCCATCATCAACAGCGGTCGGCACGTAATTGCCAGTCAACAACTGTATGATCATGATCAGCACACCTACCATGTCGACTGGTACGACCTGGAAGATAAACTGGCGGATCCGCTGACGACCCTGATGATCCTCTGCAATCCCCACAACCCAACTGGCTACGTCTGGACAAAGGACGAGCTGACCCATATCCTGTCGCTGGCCAAGCGTCACGGGGTGATTGTAATCAGCGATGAGATCCACGGTGACCTGGTACTGGAAGGGCCAGACTATACCCCGGCATTTTCATTGCCGACGGAGATTACCAGCAATTTAATCGCCCTGGTTTCGACCAGCAAGACCTTCAATTTGGCGGCCCTCCACTCGGCCACCGGGATTGTTCCCAACCCAATCTTACGGGAACGTTTCAATCGGGCCATCAACAAGTACGAAGTCGCTGAGCCCAACCTGTTGGCAATTCCAGGAGCCATTGCGGCCTACCAGCAGGGTGGTGAATGGTTGCACCAATTGAAGCAGTATGTGCTGGCCAATAAGCACTACATCGCTGACTTCATCAAGCAGAACCTGCCTGAAATGCACCTGGTACCCGGAACAGCAACCTACCTGCTCTGGATCGATACAAGTGAAATCACTGCTGATAGTCAGCAGCTGGCAGAGTTCATTCGGCAGGATAGCGGTTTGATCATCAACCCAGGAACTTACTACCATGGCAACGGTGCCGGCTTCATTCGGATCAACATTGCCTATCCACGGAAGCAAATTGAGGATGCGATGCAGCGTCTCTTGAAATCTGTTAAGGATTTTGAAAAGTAGTAATTAATAGAAAAATAGCACCTAAGCGTTCGGCGTTTTCGAACGCTTAGGTGCTGTTTATTTCTTCTACGGACACGGAGCTTCCCGAAATTGATTTTCAGCTAGCTCATTTCTCACGTTTAGTTTACATAATATCTTTAGTGAGGAACTCCTTGCAATGCTCAACGATCCGCTCAGCCGCATGACCATCCCCATACGGGTTCCGTGCCGTTGCCATCCGTTGATACTCCTGATCATCGTTCAGCAGGGTAAGCATGGCTTGCCGAACGTCAGCCGACTGAGTACCAACCAGTTTCAGTGTCCCGGCATCAACGCCTTCGGGACGCTCGGTGGTATTGCGGAGGACGAGCACTGGCTTGTTCAATGCCGGTGCCTCCTCCTGAACGCCACCGGAATCGGTCATGATAAAGTAACTCCGTGCTGCTAAGTTGTGGAAGTCAATCACGTCCAACGGGTCAATAAGGTGGACATTGGGAGCCCCCGCAAAGGCCTGGCGAGCAACTTCTTGAACCTTGGGGCTTAGGTGAACAGGATAAATGATGTCCAGATGAGGATCGGCCTGGGCAACCTCACGAATGGCCCGGAAGACGTTAGCCATCGGAACACCCTGATTTTCCCGTCGGTGCATCGTCAGCAGGATGATGCGGTGATCAGCTGGAATCTGATCGAGAACCTGGTGATGATATTCGTGATTGATCGTGTACTTGAGGACATCAATTGCTGTGTTGCCGGTCACATAGATGCGGTCAGCAGAGTGATGCTCCTTCAATAGGTTTTCCCGGCTTAGCTCAGTCGGGGCAAAATAAATGCTCGATAGGTCATCAGTCAGCTGGCGGTTGGCTTCCTCAGGAAACGGCGAGGCCAAGTTCCACGTCCGCAGGCCCGCCTCGACGTGACCGATCGGAACATGATGGTAGAACGCACTGAGGCTAGCGGCCATCGTGGTGGTGGTGTCCCCATGAACAAGGACCAGGTCTGGTTGCTCTCGTTGCAGAATCGGGGCTAATCCCAGCAGAACCTTGCTGGTGATCTGTTCCAGGCTCTGATTCTTCTCCATGATGCTCAGGTCATAGTCGGGTTTAATTTGGAAGATGTCTAAGACCTGCTTGAGCATTTCGCGGTGCTGCCCGGTGACGACGGTGATTGGTGTTGTCTGCTCGTCAGCAATCAGCTGTTTGACGACCGGTGCCATCTTAATAGCCTCCGGGCGCGTCCCGAAGACCGTCATTATTTTCTTTTTCATTGTTAATTCATTCCTTCCATTGCCGCAATGGTTGTTAATGTTGCGTCATAGTAATTATCCTTAGGCAGGGGCTTACTGAAAACAAACTTTTGACTAGAAAAGAGGTTGTCATACCCGTGGTTACGGTTAAAACTCACTGCTTCAAAGATCGGTGCACTAAAACTGGCCGATTGGTAGTGATTCAATTGTTGCCCAGTTAGGGTGTAACCCGCCGTTACGTGCGTCCGGTGACTGAAAAACCTCATCATCCGGGAGAGCGTTTTTTGGGCCCGCGGATCCTTGCTGGCCGCCAGCATCATCGGTACCCGGCAGGCATTGGCGGAATAGTTGCCATCGTTTTCGCTAGCGACGGTCCATGGTTTAACTGGTTTAGCACTGTCAGCGGTTATCCAGGCAAAGTCGGGGACTAGCCCGGTCTGGTGTTGGGCACTGAGATCGGCCAGGCGGTCGAGCATGCCGTTTTTAACGGTTCGCCACCGGGGATCGTGACTAGAATGGTAAAAGGCATCGAAGAAGGTCGGAGCGACGTCTGATGTTCGCATCAACCGGTAGTATTTTGACTTGCTCGTTGCCCAATCGCCAACCGTCAGCGCCTTCGTTTGGGGATTGTATTCATAGGCCAGAATATCATTAGTTAAGTGATGTTCGAGGTTACGGTAGTAGGCCGCCCGCTTTGGCCAGATTTGGGCAGCCTGGTGGAGGGCCATGGCAATAAAGAGATCACCATCGGTTGCACTGTTGATATCACTGACCCAGTGCCCCTTCTTTTGGTACTGGCGCCATTTCATCAGGTAGGTTCGTGTTTGGTGGGTTTCACCGACCCGGTCCCGGTGGGCGAGGTAATAATTCAACAGCTGATCAAAGTCTCGGGAACTTGCCCATCCATGCTTCCCGGCCGCGGCGGTGATGTAGAGGCCGTACCCTTGCCCCTCCGAAAGGGCGACGGGCTTGGATCGCTGGTTACTGGTGTTGACAAAGGCCCGGTTCGCGGATTGCTTAATAACATACGTTTTTCGCCACTGCTGATAACTCGTTGCTTGAATATGGTGCGGGTTCTGAACGCGAATGACGATGAAGATGGCAGTATAGATGATCGTGATTACCGCCACTAAGAACCACGTAAATTTAGATAATCGCATAATTTCTCCTCCCCCTAGTCATCAAAGCGCTTCGTCTTGACCCACACATTGCCATTACGGCCCAGTATCGCATCCAGGCTGACGGAACAAACGGCATGAATGGAGACGAGGATAAAAAGTTGTGAATAGGTGAAGTAAGAAGCCAGTGCCAGCCAGATTTGACTCGTCGTCGCCTGACCAAACTGGGTTGCCATTGCGGTTGATATTTGAAGGATATACAGGATAATCATCAAGAGCCAGTTTAACAGCAGAACCTGCATAATCAGAATATTACTCTCACCGAAGGTAAATGGAATAGCTAGTGCTGGATCAAAGAACCGTGCAATAAGATAGCTGGCGTTAGCAAGAAAGATGATGTCAGACAGGACAATTGCAGCGTTGAACCAGAAGAAGATACAGGAATAGTAGAAAATTTCCAGCTTCACCCGCCAGTTGCTGTGGTCAAAAAGGTGCCGAAGGTTATGAATAATCACTTGGTAGTTTCCCTTGGCCCAACGGAGACGCTGGAAGTAATAGTCATGTACCCGCTCTGGTTCCTGTTGAAAGGCTTCTGAATTGTAGGCCAGGGCAATCAGCTTGCCACGCTGCATGATCTTAAACGAGATGTC
>DBOT01000117.1:0-1859 GCA_002299975.1 Lactobacillaceae bacterium UBA639 | reverse complement strand
CAATCTCCTGAACAAACTGGCGTTGAATGATGAAGTTAGTCCCGGGAATAAAACCGATCTTGAAGAGGTGCCAGATCGCACAATGGCGGATTCGCTGGGTCACAATAATCTCTTGATTGATGCACCGGGTGAGGAAGTTCTGCTGGGCATTCCGGGTCTTATTGCGACCAAAAACCGCGACGTAGCGTTCCGGATTTTCCAGGGCCTTCCGCACTAGAAAGTAGAGAGCATTGGTCTCCGGCATTGCATCGGCATCGTAAACACCAATGTAGTCACCGTGGGCCATCTTGAGAGCATCATTGAGGACACCGGCCTTACCACCTGACCCGGTCCGCTCAATTATCCGAACGTTACGGTTGCGGTAGCGCGGGTCAGCAAGTGTGCGCCGCATTTCGGCTGCGGTCCCGTCAGTACAGTTATCGGCAAAGAGCAGCAGCTCCATTCGATCAGCAGGATAATTCATGTCTAGAATCGCCCGGGTCGTCTGGGCAATCACCACTTCCTCGTTATGGGCAGGGACGGCAATCGTGATCATCGGATAACGAGAGAGCGGGGTAATCTTGACCACCTTGGCACTGTGCTTGAGCCAAAAAGCGGTTGCTCCACCGAGAGTGAAGATAGACATGAAGAGGGAGATCCAGATTGAAACCAAGGTGATAATCATTAACGTTTCCTGTATCATTATTTTTCATCCCCTTTCCCCTTTGAATAGATTTGCTCGTCATAATGAAGCCACGTGCGCTCCACCCGGTAGTAAATAATCCACTGGCAAACAAACAGAACTAGGACAAGGACGAAGAAAAGGGCGGTAACGATCATCGCCAGCCAGAAGAACCAATTAACCATTTACGTCCGCCCCCTTCATGTATTCCACAATCAGGTCGGTCTCCATGTCCCGGTTGATGTGGCGCATAACGTCTTCAAATTCCGGGAACTTGTCAGCATTATCTTTGGTGATTCGCTTAGCACCCCATTTAAACTGCGGTGTTGCCTGGCCAACCCGTAATTGTTTTAGCCCTTCACGAGTCAGTTGATTACGGTAGTCGTAGGTTTGCTTGGTTAAATTAAATGAGATGATCAGAAAGGTCCCATGACCAATGTAGTAAAGTGACTCGGCAGGGAGCCGGTTATTCTTCAGAACCTTGGCGACCTCGCGCAGAGTTCGGTTGTATTCTCGGCTATGAAACTGCCGAATTTGCCGATTATGTGACCAATGAATGGCCGTAGCATAAAGCCACTGGTCCTCATGCGGGTCTTCCAAGATGAACTGCCGCGCCTTTTGGTAAATTTTCTGTGCATTATACCTTGTCTGCAGTTTGGTAACCTGGTCATAGTGTTCAACATAGCTATTAATCTCAGCACGGTTGCGGTCAATCCATCCCCAGCCGGAAAGCAGGTAACGACTGAGGGAACTTAAACTGGCACAAATCGGGAAGGCCAGCAGCAGGCTGATCTTGAACGGGAGTGTCATCACAACATATCCCATCATCATCAGCGCACTCCCAATGGTGGTCAGCCCAATAATCAACCAGGTCAATAGGATACTGGGGATTAAATCCCCTGCCGCAGTACCCAAAAGGATTAGGACAAGCATAGCCGTGGATGCGGTGGTCGAGTACTTCCCGGCCCACCACATCAAAATCGCGATTAGTGCCCCCATTAGGAAAAGAACGGTCAGGCCAATTTCAACTAGGTGTCGTCGTATCAATTCTTACATCTCCTTTACTTTTTTTGTTGAATAATTCACGGTAAGGTACAGATAAAAATTTCCGCAATAAAATATTATACTATCTCTTCTATTATTAAGTTCTAATTATGCTACAATAACTGATATTTTTGTTCCTAAATTTCAAGAATAA
>DBOT01000039.1:366-5418 GCA_002299975.1 Lactobacillaceae bacterium UBA639 | reverse complement strand
CACAAAATATTTTACGCTCTCAGCATTTTAGTAGACCAATGGGGCGATAACCTGGTTAAACCAACGCTCGGCACCTGGATCATTGGGGCCGGTAATCGGCGCCGGAACAATCAACTGGTCATCGACGTTGAAGAGGCCTAGTTGACCTTTGACGGGGAGGGGGTTAATCCAATAGGAACCGTTAGGACCAAAGGGCGCCAGTTGCCAGCCGTAATCACGCTCCCCATACTGTTCAATCCCCACAATCTTGGCGACGCAGGTAGCATAGCCGGGAACGCCACCGTGAATCTTTTTGGCGGTACCGCAGATCAGGAGATCACCCCGGTAGTTGGTTGACCAGCTACGGTATTCGATCGTTTTGGTTCCCTTAAAGATATCCATTACATAATCGGACTGAATCGATAATGCTTTCATGATTTGCCTTTCTTAAACGAAAAAAGCGACCGGTCAGCTGACCAGCCGCTTTAACGGATTAGGTATAACTAATTGAATTAGTTGTTACCCTCAAGCTTTGCCCAACCGTCCTTAGCAACCTTAGTAAGGGCAGCAGCAGAAGCATCCATAGCCTTTTGTTCACGTTCGTCAAGTGGAACTTCAATGATCTTGGCAATACCATTAGCGTTGATAACGGCAGGAGTACCAAGGTAGATAGGTTCGTTGACACCGTATTGACCGCTCATTGGAGCACCAACAGGCAGAACAGCGTTTTCGTCACGCAAAATAGCACGAGAAATCCGCATCAAGCAGGTAGCAACACCGTAGTAGGTAGCACCCTTACGGTTAATGATTTCGTAAGCCTTGTTACGAACATCGTCTTCGATCTTAAGTAATTGATCCATGGAAACATTGTTTTCCTTAGCGATGTCAAGGAGTGGCTTACCACCAATAGTAGCGCTGGAGTAAGCAGCGAATTCTGAATCACCGTGTTCAGCCATGATGTTTGCCATAACGTCGCGTGGGTCAACATCAAACAGCTTTGCAAGGGCAATCCGCAGACGTGATGAGTCCAGTGAAGTACCGGAACTGATAACCTTGTTCTTTGGGAAGCCAGAAAGCTTTTGAACAGCGTAAGTCAGAATGTCAACTGGGTTAGCAGCAACAAGGAAAATACCGTCGAAACCAGACTTAACGATTGGTTCGATGATGGACTTCATGATCTTGAGGTTCTTGTCAACCAATTGAAGACGGGTTTCACCTGGCTTTTGAGGAGCACCGGCAGTGATAACTACCAGGTCAGCATCCTTGCAGGTATCGTAGTCAGCTGCGTAGATCTTCTTTGGGGCAGTGAAGACAGTAGCATCTTCAAGGTCCAAAGTGTCACCTTCAGCACGCTTCTTGTTGATATCAACAATGGCTAATTCTTCAGCCAAACCTTGTTGTACCATTGCGTAAGCATAACTTGAACCAACGGCACCGTCACCGACGAGAACAACTTTTTGATGATTCTTAGACATAATTTAACAGTCTCCCTTTCATCCTATATGTGCTATTTTGAGAATTTCCTCTCATATTCGATTATAGCATTCCTTGTGAAAAAAGCTATAAATTTGTGAAATAAGATTCAATTTTGTTAAAAAAGTTTAGATGAATTTAGTAAATCTTTTAGTTGAGGGCCCCATAACCGGCTACCAAGAGAGCGACCACGATCATCGGCCAAAGTAAGACGTGAACGAGGGCACCAACTAATAGTACCAGGAAGAGGATCCCGATAATCTTAAGGGTGAAAACCCCTAATTTCCATAGGAGCCACAGAACGAGTAACGTTATTAAGATACCCATTGTTTTCCTCCATATAATAAGATTGTCAGCAGTATACCACTTAATATTAATGTAGGAAAAGGAGAAGAATTAAACTTTGGCACTTTCTTAACCTTGTGATAAAATATAGTTATCTAAATGGCTAACTAGCCGCGAATATACGATGGAGGAGGTGGTTACCATTCTGAATCGAACGAAGCAGTTTATGCGTGAGAATGATTTAATGTATAAAAAAGAGTACATTCGTCCAATGATGACGCCACAGCACGTCTATGTCTTTCGGTTTGGTAAACACAGGCTAAATAATCGGGTAATCATTCGGTATTCCCATACCTGGACTGGCCGATTGAAGATCAACGAAATCGACGTCCGACTTCATCATCAACATCACCCGCGGATTTTCCTGACCGAGGCCGACTTGATCGACTACCTGAAGCACCATATGGAGAAGGAAAAACGGCGGGAAAATGAACGATCACGTGCCGATGATGATGACGCGGAATAGGTGATCGTAGAACTATCGTGACCATTACTTTTGGCCGCGATTTTATTATTTAAGGAGGATTTTAAGTGGATTGGACAGCAGTAACAGTGATTACGTCTAGCGAGGCCGTTGAGGCGGTCAGCTACATTTTAACCGACGAGGGTGCCCAGGGTGTTCAGATTGATGACGCCGCTGACTTTGCCAACCTCAAGCCGGGAAAATATGGGGAACATGGTGAGATCGTTGATCCGGCCACCATTCCGCACCGTACTTCGGGAGCGGCAGTAACCGGCTACTTCCCTGCAAACACCTTTGTTCCCGAGTTGTTACCAACGATTCGGCAACGGGTTGCCAAACTACATGACTATGGCCTGAACCCTGGGGATGATGAAGTAACGTCTTCGGTGGTTGATAATCAACAGTGGGCAACGGTCTGGCAGAAATATTACCACCCGTTGCGAGTAACCAACGAACTGACGATTGTTCCCCAATGGGAGGACTACCAGCCAACGCAGAAGCAAGAAAAGCTCCTGGTATTGGATCCAGGGATGGCCTTCGGAACGGGAACACACCCGACAACTAAATTGATGTTGCAGGCGCTGGAAAATGTCATCCGTGGTGGCGAGTCATTGATTGATGTTGGAACAGGCTCCGGGGTCTTGAGCATTGCCGCTAAGCAGTTGGGGGCTGGCGATGTTCAAGCCTACGATATCGATGAAGTGGCGGTGCGGTCGGCCCAGAAGAACCTGGACCTCAACCCTGTAGCCAAGGACGTCAAGGTGGGCGTCAACAGCCTCCTCGACGGTATTCATACGCAGGTTGACGTGGTGGTTGCCAACATCCTGGCAGAGATCATTGTGCCGCTGATTCCGCAGGCCTTTGCCAACCTAAAGCCGGGTGGCTACTTCCTGGCCTCGGGGATCATTGATGATAAGGCCGCTATGGTTCGACAGAAGATGTTAGACCAGTCCTTTGTCATAGATAGTGAAACCAAGATGGGTGATTGGCACGGGATTATTGCCCATAAGCCAGCGGAGGATGAAGAATAATGCAGCGTTATTTTGTTGACCAGCCAGCTAGTCCGAAAGAATTTGAGCTGCCTAAGGATATTGCCCACCACCTGATCACTGTCATGCGTGCTCAGCCAGGTAGCCAAGTGGAAGTGGTACTTGCCGATCACCGGGTATATCTGGCGACGGTGACGGCAACAGCACCGGCCCGGGTCAAGATCGTGAAGGACCTTGACCGGAATAGTGAGTTACCACTGCGGGTCACCCTCCTTTGTGGACTTCCCAAGACCAAGGAGAAACCGGAGATGATTGTTCAAAAGGCAACTGAATTGGGCGCCGACAAGATCGTCTTCTTTGAATCGGCGCGTTCAATCAGCCACTGGGCTAAGCAGAAACAGGCTAAAAAGCTGGCGCGCCTGCAAAAGATTGCTGATGGGGCGGCAGAACAATCCCACCGTAATCGTCAATCGCAAGTTACCTATTCGCCTGACCTGACAACGGCCCTGGTCGATAACCCAGCTGATCAGCGGGTTGTTGCTTGGGAGGAGTCAGCTAAGCAGGGTGAAACCAGTGCCCTTCATCAGGTATTGACCAAGATGACCCCCGGACAATCGCTGGTGGCGGTCTTTGGCCCTGAGGGTGGCCTGACTAGCCAGGAAGTTGAGCAGATGCAAAAGGCTGGGGTAATCCCGGTTGGCTTGGGTCCTCGGATCTTACGGACGGAAACGGCACCGCTGTACTTCCTAGCGGCGGTTTCCTACGCTAGTGAACTGGCAGTTAATCATCGTTAATGATTATTCAGGATTGTGATACAATTAGAAAAATCAACAAAAAGTGAAAATAGATAGTTAAGGTGTTGAAAAATGGCAATCTTTAAAAGCAAATGGCAAACGTTTGATAAACTGCTCTGGATTCTTGGAGTCGTTTTTGGGATGTTAGTTCCCGTATTGACGGATCGGATTCCCATGCTGACCCGCGTGCACTGGGTTGTTTGGTTCCTATTGATTATTAACGGAATCTATAGCATCTGGATCGGCGTTCATGTTGCCCGGCGTCAACAAAGAGTCTTTAATCTGTTGATTTTCCCACTACTGTTCTTGTTAGCAGCCTATTTCTTTATGCCACACTATACTTACTACTTTGCACCAGCATACTGGGCTGTAAGCTACCTGTCCTGGGCTAGTCAGCAGCAATAATTTTGACCGAAGGGGGACTGATAATGTCACAAGTTAAAGAGTTAACACACGAAGATGTGCGCAAGATGGTTTCTTCCTATATGAATGATGAACACGTGGCATTGGTCGAGAAGGCCTACCGCTTTGCCGCAATCTGTCATCATGATCAACGGCGTAAATCAGGTGAGCCATACATTATCCACCCGATTCAAGTTGCTGGTATCCTGGCCAACCTCCAGATGGATCCGGAAACGGTTTGCGCGGGCTACCTGCACGACATTGCCGAAGATACCGGTGCCACGCTGGGCGATATCAAGGAATTGTTCGGACCAACCATTGCCATGATTGTCGATGGCGATACCAAACTGGGTAAAATTCACTATAAGTCCAACCGTGAGCAGATGGCGGCGACCCACCGGAAGCTTCTCCTGGCAATGTCGAAGGATATCCGGGTGATGATCGTCAAACTGGCTGATCGGCTGCACAATATGCGGACTCTGCAGCATCTGCGGCCAGATAAGCAACGGCGAATTTCCAACGAAACCCTGGAGATCTATGCCCCAATTGCAGACCGGTTGGGGATTAGCACGATCAAGTGGGAACTGGAGGACCTGTCCCTTCGTTA
>DBOT01000039.1:0-303 GCA_002299975.1 Lactobacillaceae bacterium UBA639 | reverse complement strand
TCCCGGCGTGACCAACGGGTTGACTACATTAATAACGCCATCGACCTGATCAAGGATGCCTTAAGCGACCTGAAATTGGGCCCAAATGTTGAAATTTACGGCCGGCCTAAGCACATCTATTCGATTTACCGCAAGATGGTCACGAAGCATAAGCAGTTCAGTCAGATTTATGACCTCCTGGCGATTCGGGTGGTCGTCGATACCATCAAGGATTGCTATGCTGTCTTGGGGGCCATTCATACCAACTGGAAGCCAATGCCCGGTCGTTTCAAGGACTACATTGCGATGCCGAAGACCAATGGC
>DBOT01000102.1 GCA_002299975.1 Lactobacillaceae bacterium UBA639 | reverse complement strand
GGACCGCCATGAGTAACCACGACATCGTCCTCGATCCGGACACCACCAATTTCCGGGATATAGATTCCGGGTTCGACCGTAATCACCTCATTGTTGTGGAGCTTCACGTCCGTGGCCGCGGGGCCGTAGCTGGCGGGTAGCTCATGTACCGCCAGGCCAATTCCATGCCCCATCCCGTGATTAAACTCGTCATCGTAGCCAGCCTGGGCAATCAGCTGCCGACCATAGGCATCGAGAACATCCCCACGCTCACCAACCTTGATGTGGTCAATCACTTCTTGCCGAGCCGTATTAACGATCTCATAGACATCCCGTAATTCGGGATCAATCGAGCCCACCGCAAACGTCCGGGTCATGTCCGCAGTATAGCCATCCACAAAGTAACCGAAGTCCAGGGTCACCACATCCCCATCACTAATCACCCGGTCACTTGCGGTTGCGTGGGGCTTAGCCGAATTTTCACCACTAGCCATGATGGTGGGGAACGATGCTCCACTAGCACCGTGTTCCTTCATCCAGAAGTCCAGCTGGTTGGCCAGCTGGCGTTCCGTTATCCCCGAATGGACCTGATTCAGCACGTATTGGTAGCCCTGCGCTTGAAGATCAGCGGCTCGGTGCAGTTTGACCAGTTCACCACTATCCTTAATCATCCGCATCTTCTCAATCAAGTTGGAAAAGGGAACGATGTCAGCCACCATCACCTCGTCTAAGACATCGTAGAGGCGGTAGGGGATGGTGTCCTCATATCCCAGAACAGTCACCTTGAGAGCCTGGCAGATCCGGTTAAGGTCCCCATAATAGTCGCGTGTGATGGTCGCCACAACCTCATCACTGTCAAACTCTTCTAGGGCCAGTTGGTAACGATCATCGGAGACAATGATCGCGTTATTTTTGGTAACTAGCAGGTAACCGTCCCCCTCCAGCAGGTCAAAGCCGGTGAGGTAGAAGATATTTTCATGATTAGTCACCAGGAAGGCATCGATATAAAGTTTTTCCAGGCGTTTTTGCAGGCGTTCGATCCGTGTCATTTTAATCCCCTCGTTTCTTTTAAACGAAAAAAGCACCGCGCAAGGCAGTGCTCATATTATTATTCGGCAACTGGGTAAACAGATACCTTCCGCTTGCTGCGGCCCATGCGTTCGAACTTAACAACGCCGGCAACCTTAGCGTAAAGAGTATCATCGCCACCACGGCCCACGTTTTCACCTGGGTTGATGTGAGTACCACGTTGACGGTAGATGATTGAACCAGCAGTAACTACTGAACCATCAGCAGCCTTGGTCCCGAGACGACGACCAGCTGAGTTCCGACCGTTAGCAGTGGAACCACCCCCCTTGTGGTGGGAGAAGAATTGCAAATCCATAATCATAGTTGTTCACCTCCAGCAATGAACTAATTTAACATTTTAACTTCAATGTTATCTGGATAACTCTCCTGAATATCCAAAAGGCCATTTAGGAGCATCTCCAATAAGAGCTGACTATCATGGTCGCTCTTAAGGCCGGTGACTTTCAAGAAGCCACCGTTGTCATTGTCACTCTCAATCACCGGATGGGCCTGGACCAGTTTGTCCAAACCATTAATCACTGAGATTGACAATGCTGAAACCGCCGCACAGACGATATCCTGACCATAGGGGCCAGCATCGGCGTGGCCGGTGATTTGAAATGCGGTGATCCGCCGATCCGAATCTAAACTAAAATGGGCCCGAATCATTGTCTCACCTCCGCATTAAGCATTAATCTTGTTGATCGTAACCTTAGTGTATGGTTGACGGTGACCTTGCTTAGTGTGGGTGTGCTTCTTTGGCTTGTACTTGAAGGTAACAACCTTCTTTTCCTTGCCTTGCTTTTCAACAGTACCTTCAACAGCAGCACCATCAACAAATGGCGTACCGATCTTGGTATCGTCGCCGCTGACCAGGACAACCTTGTCAAAGGTTACCTTGTCACCCTGCTTAGCATCAAGCTTTTCAACAAAGATTGACTTACCTTCTTCAACCTTGTATTGCTTGCCACCAGTAACAATAATTGCGTACATATTGTGCACCTCCTTAGTATCTAAGACTCGCCGAATCAAGCAGCAAATGCTTTAAACTTGATAGCGCGCGGTTGTAGTTGTTGGTTCACAAATACAACGTTTGTATGATAACAAATTTTCACCCTAACGTCAATAAAAAAATCCAAAAAGAAAGCAGCCGTCATAATGACGGCTGCCGAACAACTTCTCGGGGTTAAATCTCTTCTACAACGGAGTCCTTTTCACCACTAAAGAAGCTCACAAGCGATGCCCCGTCGCTGTTTAACTGGTTAAGCATCTTGGTAGTACTCAGGGTCATGTAACGAGAGGTATAGATCAACCCATCCTCAAGCCAGTGACTGATCAGGCCAAGAAATGCTGAACAGATGAAGGAAATCTGCAAATTCAAAGGAACTTCAAGCTGTTTTTGATTGTCATTAATAACGTTACCATAAGTGGTTAAGTAGTTGGCTAAGCGGTTATAGAATCGCTCATAGAAACCATTATTGTTTTCATCATTCAAAAGAACATCAAAAATATCGGCATTTTTTTCGATATACTGGAATGCCTTCTGCAGAGAAATCACCTGCACTGTCCGCTCTTTTGACAAGCCAAAGTTCTCACTATCCACCATCACCTGTGCAAAGAAATCATCGAGAATGTCCTTCATCGCGGACTCAATAAAATCCTGCTTATCGCGGTAGTGAAGATAGAAAGTTCCGCGGGTGATGTTGGCAGTTTCGGTAATCTTCTGCACGCTGATGTTTTCAATTTTGTCACGACGCATCAGATAAACAAGAGCCTTGCGCAGACTGTTACGAGTCTTAATTACGCGCGGATCCGTTTTATTAACAGCCATAAATCATCATCCCTTCATAGATAAGCTTAAGTTTCCCCTTACTTCTATACTTCTACCAATACTAAGCATAATGCGTTTGAAAGCGCTTTGTCAAATGAATAAAGGATTTATCCTACTAAAAAATTTACGCTATATAAGACGATATTGACATAAGCGTACCGGAGATTATATACTAGGTGCTGTCTGGAACGGTAGCTCAACTGGATAGAGCATCGGTCTTCTAAACCGAGGGTTGCGGGTTCGACCCCCGCTCGTTCCATTTTAGAGATTGATATATCAACGTTTTGTAGTATTTCGTACCCTAAACGTACCCAAAGATAAAAGCCCGAGTACTAATACAGTACCCGGGGTTTTTATTTATTTTCCCCGAATTATTTAAGATTTTCCTTTAATGATGTTTGGCCGGAAA
>DBOT01000017.1 GCA_002299975.1 Lactobacillaceae bacterium UBA639 | reverse complement strand
ACGTGACCCATGACGGTAACAACTGGTGGCCGGGAAACAAGGTGGTCAGTATTGTTCTGTTCTTCCTCGAAGATCTTATCGATATCAGAAACATCGACTTCGACCTTTTCCTTGGCCTCAATACCGTAATCAGCAGCCAACAGCTCGATCGTATCCTTATCCAAGGATTGGTTCTGGTTGATCATTACCCCGAGCATGAAGAGCTTCTTGATGATCTCGGCTGGTGAACGGTGCAGGAGCTTTGCCAGATCCTGGGCGTTCATTCCCTCGGTGTATTCCAGTACATCCGGTAACGGCTTGTCCTTCCGTTGGGTTGGTTGCTTATGTTCAACCTCACGCATCCGCCGGTTCTTATTGTGCTTATTACGCTTCTTGTTCTTCTTACCGAAACGGTTACCCCGCCGGTTATCATTAGAATTCAAGCTACCGCCGAACCGACCGCCACCATTACGGTGTTGGTTGTTATTATTGTTGTGATCATTGTGGCCCTTGTGCTCCTGGTTACCACGGTGTTGATCGTTGTTACGGTGATCCTGGTGTTCAGCATGCTGGTGATTGTTGTTGGCATGCTTACCATGGTTTTCACCGTTCTTATGTTCCTGATGGTTATTGTTGTTTGACCGGTTTTCGTGCTTCTTAGGACTAGCCGCTTGGTTCTTCTTGGCGGCATTACCCTTGACGACGTTCCGCAATTGGTTGGCCTGTTCAGGGGTCACAGAGGACATGTGACTCTTAATTGCCATCCCCTGTTGCTTAGCCACTGTTACCAAGCTCTTACTTGGCATCTTAAGCTCTTTTGCTAGTTCGTAAATTCGTTCCTTGGCCATACGCTCACGCTCCTTATTCCATTGTCGTTAAATCCTCAAACTTTCTTGCAAATCTAGATTGCATCACACCAAAAACGGTTCTTGCCTGACCCGTTGCCTGACTGAGCTGCTTTCTAGTAAATTGCTGGTTACAAGGGACGTGGTAGAAGTTGCACTTATCAGTAAACTTCTTGACACTCGCCTTCCCAGCATCACTTGCTAAAAACACAAACTTTGCCTTGTTAGTTTGAATATTTTTTAAAACGATTCCTTCACCGCTGGTCAGCTGTCCGGCACGCCGGGCTAACCCCAGCAGGTTTAGGATTTGTTGATTATTTTTGGGCATCTTTTCCAAATAATTCCTGCCGTGCTTGCAGATGGTCCGTGTACTGGATCAGCTCATCGTAAAATGAGTCATCCAGGGTAACATGAAAGGCCTTCTCAAAGGTCTTCTCGGCCTTGGCCCGCTTAGCGATCTCAACATCGACCGCAATGTAGGCGCCACGACCGGACTTCTTGCCGGTCGGGTCAAGTGAAACCTCGCCTTCCTTGTTCTTAACTACCCGGATCAGTTGCCGCTTAGGCATCATTTCACCAGTGACAATATCCTTACGCATCGGTACTTTTCTCTTTTTCATTATTTTCACCCCGCTGCTCAATTATTCTGCGTCAGTTGATGATTGGTCGTCTGCCGAATCAGTTGCTACGTCATCGCTGGCGTCAGCTGTGTCGTCTGCTTGGTTTTGCAGGTCTTCCATTTCAGACTCGGACTTAATGTCGATCTTGTACTTGGTCAACCGGGCAGCCAAACGGGCATTCTGGCCCCGCTTACCGATAGCCAGGGAAAGCTGGTTATCCGGAACAACCACCGTGCAAGAACGTTCAGCTTCCTTAGGTGCGGCCTCAGTCTCGGCCTCGTCATCACCATCAGCTGGGACATCCTCAGCCGGTTCTTCTGCGGGCTCATTGAAGATGACATCCAAGACATCTGCTGGGTTTAAGGCGTTGGCGATGAACTTGGCTGGATCCTTAACGTACTCAACGATGTCCATGTTTTCACCATCCAGCTCATTGACAATGGCCTGAACACGAGAACCACGTGGGCCAACACAGGTTCCCACTGGATCAACGTTTGGGTCATTGGAGTAAACCGCTACCTTAGCCCGGTCGCCGGCTTCACGCGCGATGTTTTCAATCAGCACCGTGCCGTCCTTAATTTCAGGAACTTCCCGTTCGAACAACCGCTTCAGCAGTTCAGGAGCGGTCCGGCTGACGTAGATCTGAGGACCACGCCGATCATCGTTGACCTTGGAAACGTAAACTTGGATTCGGTCATGAACATGGTAGTGCTCATTTGGCATCTTGTCACGGTAACCCATGGCCCCTTCAACACCGTCACCGAGGTCCACGTAGGTGAAACGCTTATCTTCCCGTGAAACTTCACCAGTGATGATTTCGTTTTCGTAGGTCTTGTACTTATCGTAGATGATCTTCCGCTCTTCTTCACGCAGCCGTTGCATAACGACCTGCTTGGCCGTCTGGGCAGCGATCCGGCCGAAGTTACGTGGCGTAACCTCTTCCCGAATCTCGTCACCAACATCGTATCCTTGACCGTGAGGGAGCTTACGGGCATCTGCCAGGCTCATGAATTCGTTGCTATCGTTAGCAACGGCTTCCTCGTCGTCGGTAATTGTCTTAACGGCGTATACCTTGATGTTACCGGTCAGTGAATTAAATTCAACCTCAACGTTCTTTTCGCCGTAGTTTTGCTTGTAAGCCGTCTCCAAAGCTTGTTCCAAAGCCTCGATGATGACTTCACGCTTGATTCCCTTTTCCTTTTCTAGGTAGTTAAGGGCGTCAATCATTTCCTCATTGACTCTTGATTTGTTCACTTAAGACACTCCTTTAATTAAAACTTAATTGCCAACCGGGCCTGGGCAACCTTACTCCGGTCGATAATAACCTGACGGTGCCGGGTCTTATCTAAGTAATCGAGGGTCATTTCCTTATCCGTCAACTTGGTTAAGGTTCCCTCGTAAACCTTCTTACCATTGATCTGTTGGTACAGGGAGACGTGGATGTAGTCATTAACTGCCCGTTGATAGTCTTCTTCATTCCGCAGTGGCCGCTCCGCACCAGGAGATGAAACCTCCAGGAAGTAGGCCTGTGGAATCGGGTCTGGTTCAACATTGTCCAAGGCCTCGCTCAACTGGTCGCTAACCGTGGCACAATCATTCAGGGTGATCCCGCCATCCTTATCAATGTAAACGCGCAGGTACCAGCTCTTCCCTTCCTTGACAAACTCCATGTCATACAGGTAAAAGTTGTGCTCAGCTAAAATTGGCTTAACAAGCTCCGTTACCGTTTCAACAACAGTACTCAAATGTGTCACCTCCATCGTTTGCAATAAAAAGAGCGAGCATCTCTGCTCACTCCCACGAGTTATTTACCATAGTTAAGTTTAGCATAAAACACTAATGATGACAAACAAAAACGAGCACGTAAACGGTGGAATGGCTTCCATCGACGTGTTCGCTTTCATTTTATTTAGAACAAGCTCAACTGATTCTCGTCCGGCAAATCATCCAATACATGATTTGCCGTCAAGAAGTATCCCCTGTTTTCA
Source organism: Lactobacillaceae bacterium UBA639 (assembly GCA_002299975.1). Classification (GTDB taxonomy): domain Bacteria; phylum Bacillota; class Bacilli; order Lactobacillales; family Lactobacillaceae; genus Limosilactobacillus. The sequence goes on along the minus strand of DBOT01000017.1, from coordinate 350 downwards.
AGATTGTTGAAAACTCGGGCTTCCTGGCGTCCCTCTAAGGGCTTGGGCGTTTTGCTTTCTTTTTCAGTATTGTAGATTTCTGTATGTTTTAAAAAAATATTGCCCATTCTGTGCCCATATGAGTGCCCATTCTATGAAAACAGGCAACTTTAATTTTCATAGTTGCCCATTGACAGAGTTGATTTATTTATTCCTTATTATATCACGAAAAAGACGACACCCTCGTTTGAAGGTGCCGCCTTTTTATTTTGAACCACTTCGTATGCGCTGATTATAACACAAAAAGCCCGGGCGATCATTGCATTATCTGCAACGGTCACCCGGGTTGTTAACTTGAGAGGAGGATTCAC
>DBOT01000036.1 GCA_002299975.1 Lactobacillaceae bacterium UBA639 | reverse complement strand
AGTCCCGAACGATGGAGGATACAGGGCTCGAACCTGTGCCCTCCTGCTTGTAAGGCAGATGCTCTCCCAACTGAGCTAATCCTCCGAAAATTAATTAAACTGAAACAAATCAGCTTAATTAATATATCATTATTTCAATGTTCTGTCAAACATTATTTGAGATTTAATTCTTCCAGCTTCCGGTCGATCATTGTAAGGACCTGCTTAGCCGCCTGTGGATCCTCAACAAAATCATACTTGTCCCCATCGATCAGCATCTTAGGACTCTCATCGTATTGCTTATACCAATCAACGTAGCGTTCATTCAGGTTCTTGTAGTAGTTATACAAGGATGGGTCATTGGCAATTTGTTCGTATGACCGTCCCCGCTTCTTGATCCGCTTCAGCATCGTATCAAATGAAACTTGGATAGTGATCAGAAGATTTGGCGCCTTCTGGTGGACTTGGTCTGGTAGTTCTTCCATCATGTTATCTAATAATGATGAATAAATGTCTGATTCGGTCTCAGTGGCCCGCCCCATGTCGGCATTCAGCTTAAACAAGAGGGCATCTTCGAAGATCGACCGGTCTAAAACATTCAGGTCGTTACTGTAGGAGTCCTTAATCTCGTCCAGCCGCTTGTTTAAAAAGTAGATCTGTAACAAGAAACCGTACTTCTTCGGGTCCTTATAGAAAAGAGGCAGAATCTTGTTTCCCTCAACTGATTCATAAAATGCCTGGCTGTGCAGATGGTCAGCTAAGAGTTGCGTCAGGCTGGTCTTCCCAGCACCAATTGTTCCGGCTAAAGCAATCATTAATCATTTTCCCTTTCTTAATTAGAGTCTTAAAAAACACACGAATACAATTTTAACACTAAAAAACAAAATGGCCACCCGAAAGTGACCATATTTTGTGGTTAATAATTATTTATCCTCATCATCTGGTGCCACGTACTTTTCACCCTTGGTGCTCCGGGACAAGTCCACTTGATCCAATGGGATGATGTGGGTCCGGTAACGAACCTTGTAGTAGATGAACAAGATCAGGAAGATTGGCACACTCATGTAAGAGATAAGGATGTTTTGCCAATCTAACTTGATGAAGGCATCCACATTTTGTCCACAGATTACGATGAAGCAAAGAATAAAGGCAAAGATCGGTCCAAATGGGAAGAAGGATGACCGATACTTCAAATCGTTAAGGTCACGCCCCTGAGCCAGGTAGGCCCGCCGGAACCGCCAGTGTGAAGAAGCAATTCCCAGCCAAGCGATAAATCCACACAATCCAGAAGCATTGATCAGGTAGTTATAAGCCTGTGGGCCGATAAATTGGGTCAGGTAAATTAAAGTTGAGACCAACATCGTCCCAAGCAGGGCGTAGATCGGAATACCACGCTTGTTGACATAACCAAAGAAGCGCCATGCGTAACCTTCACGTGCCTGGGAGAAGAGCATCCGGGTTGAGGCGTAGAGGCCTGAGTTAGCGGAAGATACCACCGCCGTCAGGATAACCGCGTTCATGACACTAGCCGCAATGGCCAACCCTGCCCGCTTAAAGACAATGGTGAATGGACTCATCGTGATGTTAGAAACATTTTGGTTCAACAGGTTCTTGTCGGTGTACGGCAGGATACATGCAATTACGAAGATCGTGCAGATGTAGAAGATCAGAATCCGCCAGAAGGTTGAGTGAATAGCCTTGGAGACCGAAACCTCTGGAGTGGCCGCTTCACCAGCTGTAATCCCAACCAATTCGGTCCCTTGGAAAGAGAAACCGGCGATCAGGAAGACGCTGATAATTGCAGGAATTCCGCCGACAAATGGTGCCTTCTTGTAGTGGAAGTTGCTTACTCCCACGGCGTGTCCACCCATGATCCCGAAGATAATTGCTACCCCGACAATCAGGAAGACAACCACCGTAACGATCTTGACCAGGGCCAACCAGTACTCCGTCTCACCATAGGACCGGACGGAAAGGTAGTTGATCAAGAAGATCAGGGCCAACACGGTGACACTGAAGATCCACTGGGGAACCGACGGCAGCCAATAATTCATGATAATTCCAGCAGTCGTCGCTTCCACCGGGATGGTAACGGCCCAGTTCAGCCAGTAGTTCCACCCCATGGCAAAACCGAGGGCGGGATCAATAAACTTAGTAGCGTAAGCAGAGAATGACCCGGTCAGTGGCATATAAGTTGCCATTTCCCCGAGACTGGTCATCAGGAAGTAGACCATCATCCCCATCACGACATATGCAACCAGCGCCCCACCAGGTCCGGCAGTTGAGATCGCTTCACCACTGGTGATAAAGAGCCCGGTCCCAATTGTTCCCCCAAGGGCAATCATTGAGAGGTGACGTGTCCGCAACGACCGATGAATGTGGCCGGTGGAGTGGTCACTTTGACTTGTTTCTGCCATATAACTCATTCCTCCAAATAGTAAATAAAAAAGTCTTCCAACGGGACACCCATCAGAAGACCTGGTAATAACCACGGTAAATCTTTTTTGGAAGCGCCCCGCATTTTAGCGACAGTCCATGACTTATTCAGTCATAGCCCAACAGCCTGCTGGAATAAGCCAGCACCTGTTTCGGCATCCCTTCCTTTCCTCCGCCGTTCGGTGCTCATTCACCTGTTGCGGGTTACTGATAAGAGATGCAACCTCTTCATTGTTTTCTAATTATACTCTAATATTTGATCAACGCAAGGACTTTTTAAAAAACCATTTTCCCTGCTCCCCATCGTCCGTTTCTTTAGTAAAGGCGTTCTTAATTAGGACTCGTTGCGAGCCAATGTTATCGTTATCGACCGTCGCTTGCAGGCATTCCCCGGGGTGCAGGCGGTCGCAGAGCAAACCAACCGCGGCTGTCATAATTCCCTTCCCCCAGTCGGTCCGGCGCAGGAGGTAGCCTAATTCCCAACGATTAGCATTGACCTGTTCGAGCGTCATGATTCCTACAATCTGGCCGTCACAACGAATCGTCAGGAGGTGGGTACTTTGCATCAGCATGGCTACCGCAGTCGGATCGGGTAAAACCATCAGGTGAGCCCGGCGCTGAACAAGTGGATCGGCCAGAATCTTGGCAATGGCCGGGCTATCATCGGGCACAGCTACGTTAATTTTGATTTCTGGCATCATTCTCTTCCCCCCTTAAATAAAAAACGAGACTGGTGAGAAAATTATATTCTCTGCCAGTCTCAATATTACTATATTTCAGAAGTCGATAGGAATGAAACTTCCCGCAGGCGTGGTGCCCAGGCCACGTAGAGCCATTCTGCCACTTGCAGCCAAGCGTAGGCCAAAAGCATGGCACTGATGGTGTCAAATGGCCAGTGGGCGTACAGGTAAACCCGGGAAACCGCCAGGAAGAAGACCACAAAGACGATCAGCAGCTGACAAATCGTCCGGGTGGAGTGCTTTTTGATCAGCGGAACCACGATCAGCAAGAGGATAGCGGCTACCAGAAAGATTCCCAGGGTGTGGCCACTTGGAAAACTATAACCATTATCAGCAGCCAGGTGCTGAGCCGGCCGGGCCCGCTTAACGATGTGCTTGAAAATCTCACCAAGGATGTCACCACCGATGATCGTCCCAAAAGCCCATAGTGCTGGGATTTGATAATGTTTGAACCACAGGACAACCGCAATGATAATCACCCAAAGCAGGTCCATCTTAGGACTCGCCAAGAATGACAGCAGAGTCATTAAAGCATGGAACCAGCCCACGCTTTCGATTCGCTGCCCGGTAAATAGTGATTGTAGAACGGCATCGATCATTGTGGCAACCGATGAATTAAACTTAATAAGCAGCATTAAAATGATAAAAGCACCACCACTAATGGCAAAACGCCACCACCGGTGCTGATCACGTTCAATAAACATATTTAATCTCCTATTTTAGTATTTAACATTAACTGAGTATACCACACTGCCCAGTCTCAACGGTGCTTTTTCACAATTTTCCAGTGACGATAGTGGATAATCCGGTTCAATAACTCCCCCAATCCAAAGCCCAGGGTAATCGCCCCCACGATCACCACCACCTGGTAGAAGTAAACCGTCACCAGGTGGTAGTTGCCAATGGCAAAGTTCCGTACCATCTTATAGGCCTGCCCGCCGGGAACAAATGGCACCAGGGCGGGAACTTCAAAGACGATCGTAGGCATCTTCTTGTGTTGCGCCGCCCACCGACTACAGAGGGCAATCAAGATGGCCGCCGTCAGGTTACTGAAGGCCAGGCCGACTGCCTCTTGGTAATACATTACCCAGTAGATCACCCAGACGCCCCCACCGATAATTCCAGCCACGTTATAGGCCCGTACCGGAATATGAAGCAGGATTCCAAAGCAGACCGTTGAAATGTAGGAGAGGAAAAACTGGAGGGCTAGATTTAACCAATAATGCATTTCGCCACCTCCTAAGCAAAGTGCAGGACGATCACGATCGCACTACCGATTGAGACCGCCGTCAGGACCGCCTCAATCCCCCGAGTTGGTCCACTAATCAGGTTTCCCGACACCAAATCGCGGGCAGCGTTGGTCAAAGGGATCCCCGGAACCAGTGGCATCACGGCCCCGATGATAATGTCGTTAACATCATGCGCCCAGCCAATTTTAACCATCAGGACTGCCAGAAAGCCAATCACCAGGGACGAGCAGAACTCACCCAGGTACTGAATCTTGAATTTACGAATCATGTAGGAGAAGACGGCATAGCTAATCCCTCCATCGATAAAGCCAACCCAAGAATCCTGGTAGTCACCCGTAAAGACGATCATCAGGGCCAAACTTAAAACGGCGGCGGCAAGGGCCTCTACTAGGTTCTGGTACCGGTATGGCCCCTGACGGTCAACCCATTTTAACTGGGCATATGCCTCGGGCAGGGTGATCAATCCCTGAGACATTTCCCGGGAAATTTCATTTACAGCGGTGACCTTACTCAGGTCATTCTTCCGCCGCCGGATGTTCATCACCATCGCGTTGGGCAAGTTGTTAGCTCCCAGGACGATCCCGGTCACCGTGGTAAAAGCCTGAAAGTCCTGGAGGCCGGCCGTATGGGCCATTCGGTGCAAGGTATCGTTAACCCGTTCCATGTTGGACCCGTTCTCGATGAGGATCCGTCCAGCTAGAGAGCACGTTCGCAGTGCTAGGCGCCGGCGCTTTTTCGTTAGCATATGCCCACTTCCTTCAAAATTGACTATATATAAAAAGTACCACTAACAATTTACATTGTCAGCAGCACCCTGTTAGATATTTATAATCCGGAAGTGATCAACTTCACACCACTACTTAATAAAAATGTTATGTGCAGCCTTGTAGGAGACACTGATCTGGTGGTCATCACCATCTTTGGTGATCACAATCGGCCCTTCAAATGGTTCATGCCGAATCACCTTCACCTTATCCTGTGGCCGCAGCTTGAGCTCCTCTAGGTAGGTCAACAGTTCGTGGTTATCCAGGAAGCGTTCCAGCTCCACTTCTTCACCATCGTCAGCATCCGCCAGCAAGCGGTGACTGACATCTGGAAAGTGACCATTGGCAGCGGGAATCACCCCACCGTGAGGACAGTTCTGGGGATGACCGAGAAAGTCGTCCAATGCTGTCGCCAGGCGATCACTGGTCTGGTGTTCAAGGATTTCGGCTTCCGAGTGCACATCCGCAAAGTTGTAGTGCAATTTATCCACTAGGAAGGTTTCCCAGAGACGGTGCTTACGAACCAGCTCAGCTGCATAACGTTGCCCCTTCGCCGTCAGCGCGATTCCAGCGTAGGGTTCGTGAACGACTAGCCCCTCGTCCGCGAGTTTGGAAATCATTTCGGTGACGGACCCGGCTGCAATGCCGAGACCCAGTGAAATTTCTTTGTTCGATACCTTTTTGTGACTGCCGCCAAGCTCAAAAATAATTTTTAAGTAGTCTTCCTTCATTGGAGTCAATATCAATTCACCTCTAGATAAGAATTCCGGCCTTCGAACGGTCACGAAAATATACTCCTCGTCAAATATTGAACATAATAATATTATAGCATATCATGAAAGGGTAGTTTGGAAACCCTAACTTTTAGGTTAGTAACAATTAGCTATTATAATGCTATGGGGTTAAAAATTGCAACGCATATCTTACTTAAAGGAGCGACCATTAATATGGAAGAAAAAATCACCGGTAAGCGTTTCTTAGCGGTTACCCTGTTGAACGTTTTAATTACCATTGTTGAAATTATTGGGGGACTAATTTCCGGTAGTCTGGCCCTGTTGTCCGATGCCTTTCACAACATGGGGGATTCATTTTCCATCGTCCTCGGTTACTTTGCCCAGCACATCGGTGGCCGGCCTGAGACCCGGCAGCGAACCTATGGCTACCGGCGGGCAGAAATTCTCTCGGCCCTCACCAATAGTCTCCTATTGATCATCATCGCCATCTTCCTGATCGGTGAGGCGATCCAGCGGTTAGATCATCCCCAGCACATCAACGGGGGGATCATGCTGATCGTGGCCATTGTCGGCCTACTTGCCAACCTGGCATCGGCGCTGCTGCTGCATTCCGGTAGCCATAACAGCCTTAACGTGAAGGCTACCTACCTTCATGTGCTTAGCGACGCCCTCTCCTCAGTCGCCGTTATCATCGGTGGGATTATTTTAACCTTCGTCAATGTGCCTTGGCTTGATCCAGCCCTGACCATCGCGGTGGCCCTCTACATCGCCTATGAATCCTGGCCAATCATCGTTCAGACCATCAAGATCCTGATGCAGGAATCGCCTGATCTGGACTACGAGGCCATTGCCAAGGACATCAAACAGGTGCCTGGCGTCGAGGACGTCCACCACGTCCACGCCTGGATGATCGACGAACACCGCATCATCTTCTCTGCCCACCTCAACTGTCAGGACCTCCCCCTCAGCAAGGTGGAGAACATTTATTCCCAGGTTGAAGATATTCTTCATCACAAGTATGGCATCTGCCACATTACGTTGCAGGCAGAATGTTCCCGGGGACGGGATGAAGAGCTCTTCAACACGCCCGTCGATGAAGAGCGGGTTATCAAGGAGGGTGGCTACAAGAAGCACCAGCATTGAGATTGGCCTTGGTATCCAATAACATTTAAAACTAAATAGGGACCACGACAATTGCTCGTCGTGGTCCCTTATTTATTATCTATATTAGAACAATTTCCCAACACCGTAGTGGATCGTAATCGTGATCAGCCCGATGATGATGTTCCGGATAACGGCAATCTTTACCAGACCATTCCCCAGCTTGGAACTGATGAACCCGGTCAGGGCACTGGTCAGAATTACCGCCAAAATCACCGCATACCACTTGTAGGCCTCCGGGGCAAAAGTCATCGCCATCAGGGGGAACAGGCCCCCAGCGGCCGCACTGAAGAGGGATGAGAATGCAGCATCCCAGGGACTCAGAAAGTGCCCCAGTTCGATGTCATACTTGACCCGGACCATCGTCTCCAGGGGCTTCTTCCCCAGCAGGTCCTTAGCAATCGCCAGCGAAGTTTCTGGAGTAACCCCCTTATCAACGTAGTACTGCTTAACTGTCTCCAGCTCGCCGGCAAAGTCGGTCTTCAGCAAACGTTCCTCGGTGCTGACCGCGGACTCCTCGGTGTCCCGCTGGGTGGAAACGGAAGCGTACTCCCCACACGCCATTGAAAAGGCACAGGCCAGCAAGTCTGACAGGCCGGCAATGAAAATCGTAAACCGGTTGGTCGTAGCCGCCGCAACGGAGACCAGCACCCCAACAACCGTCAGGATTCCGTCATTGGAACCGAGGACCCCCGCCCGGAGCGTGTTCAGCTTTTCTTCCATTGTTTGTTTTTGTCGTTTAATCTTAGCCATGAACACTCATCTCCTTTAGCGGGCAAATAGTTGCCCAATCAAGTAGGTCACACACATCGTCAAAAGGCCCGCCGTGGCGTTGCGCAGCATCGACTTGACCCGGTTGGCCTTACTCAATACAGCCGCAAAGTAACCGGTGATCAGCAGGGCAATCAGAACCGCAATCATGGTGGCGAAGATCCGGACATGTTCTGGTGCCATCGTCACCGCTACCATTGGTAAAATCGAGCCGGTTGGGAAGGAGATGAAGGAGGCAATGGCCGCAGCGTAAGGACTGGTGAATTCCTTAGGGTTAAAGCCATAACGTTCCTGAACTACGGTCGACAGGGCATCCTTATCCATCAGTTCCTTAGTAGCTCGGTTGGCCAGCTTAGGATCGATGTCCTGCTTCTCATACTGCTTCTGGACATAGTCAAATTCCTGTTGGTACTGATCCTTCAGGCGTTGACGTTCACTGATCAGCGCCATCTTCTGGGAGTCCTTCTGGGTGGAAACCGATACGTATTCCCCCATGCACATTGAAATCGTTCCGGCCAAGCTCCCTGACAGGCCGGAAATCAAAATTGAGTAAGGATTACTGGTCGCCGCAGCCACCCCAATGACAATACCGGCAACGGAGATAATCCCATCATTGGCCCCCATTACGCTCGCCCGTAAGACATTTACCTTTTGAGCCAATGACATCTTTTTCTTTGGCATATTTTCGCCTTCTCTTTTTCAATTTAGAATCATTATAACATCTAAATTTTCAGTTACAACTAATTTAGCAAATAACCTGGTGCTAAATTAGAAACATTCAAAGCTTCTATCACATGGAAAAAGAGGCCGAGTATCAACTCAACCTCTTTTATCTCACATTACTTAAAATAAGCTTTTATTCGTATGTCTGAACCGCTGTCGTCCGGATAACAAAGACGGAAGTGCCCGCATGCCGCGTCATGTAGGAAGCTTGTGAACCAACGGCCTTCCGGTTGCCCCACTTACCAATTGAACCGACAACCAGCAGGTCTGGTTGGTAGGCTGGAATAACGTGGTTGCAAATCCGTTCAGCTGGCCGTTCACCGTGGTCCACAATTGCTGTGATCTTCTTTGGATCAACACCGTAGTCAATTGCTGCTTGGACATATTCGTTGATCCGCTTCCGCAGTTCATCCTCACTACTGTGAACATAGTCCTTATCTAAAATTTGGTAAACGCTAACGTGCCCCGTTTCGAGAATAGAGACGATCCCGATTTCGGAACCATCGCGCTTGGCCTTATCAACCGCATAGGAAAAAGCGGCCCGGGCGTCCGGTGCGTCATCAACCCCAACGAGGATTCGCTTGAACTTCTTTGGCTTAATTTCGAACATTAGTATACCCCTCTCTATGTTCTCATTTAACGATGAAAGCATTAGCCGCTCGTCTTCGTTAAATTACACCTTCAATGTTACTACTTATCTGCTGTTTGTAAATAATTATTTTTGGTTATCCTAAAACAAAAGTCGTATTAATCATACTTTTCTGCAAAATTAATACTAAATTGACTTTTGACGCTCCTTAAGACGCGAACTATAATTGAGGGGATTGTGTCTATATTAAGGTCATAATTAAGTTTATATAGATTGGGGAGCATACCTATGTCAATGATTGAATTCCATAATGTGGAAAAATATTATGGTAAATTCCATGCACTAAAAAATATTAACCTAACGATTGATAGCGGGGAGACTGTCGTCCTGATCGGGCCATCCGGTTCGGGAAAGAGTACTTTGATCCGAACGATTAATGGTCTGGATCCGATTCAATCCGGCCAGTTGATTGTCAACGGCTACGACCTTTCGGATAAGAAGACCAACATCAATAAGATCCGGCGTGAAGTCGGCATGGTCTTCCAGCACTTTAACCTATACAACAACAAGTCCGTTATCGAAAACATCATGCTTGCGCCACGAATCGTCCTTAAGCGGCCCGAGGATGAAAACCGGGAACTGGCGATGCAGCTTCTGGATAAGGTCGGCTTAGCCAGCAAAGCCGATAACATGCCCGCACAGCTGTCTGGGGGCCAAAAGCAACGGATCGCCATTGCCCGTAGCCTGGCAATGAAGCCCAAGTGTCTACTCTTCGACGAACCAACTAGTGCCCTGGATCCCGAGATGATCGATGATGTGCTCGATGTTATGAAGGATATTGCGGAAAACTCCAACATGACGATGCTGGTGGTCACTCACGAAATGAGCTTTGCCCAAGCCGTCGCTGACCGGGTCATCTTCATGGCAGATGGCCAAATTCTCGAAGATGATACTACCGCCAAGTTCTTTGGCGACCAGCCAAGCACAAAACGGGCCCAGGAGTTCATGAGTAAGATCAGTGGACACATTATGTAAGGGGGCCTGGTCATGAAAAAATTATGGCACATTCTAGGGCTCGGTGCCCTGTTGATGATGGCCCTACTGACCCTTTCTGCCTGCGGAAAGTCTGTTGCTAAGCAGGACGTCCTGGCTCAAGATGAACAAAGCAAGCAGATCACTTGGGGCGTCAAGTCCGATACCCGCCTGTTCGGCCTGGAAAATATCCGGACCGGCCGGCTGGAGGGGTTTGAGATTGATCTAGCTAAGGCCATGACCAAGAAGATCCTCGGCCCCGACGGTAAGTGCGTCTTCGTTCCCGTCACTAGTGGAACCCGGGTCCCCCTCTTAAAGAACGGTAATATCGACGCCATCATGGCCACGATGACCATCACCCCAGAGCGGCAGAAGCAGGTTGACTTCACCCATTCATACTTCGATGCCGGACAGTCGCTACTGGTCAAGAAGGGCAGCCCCATTAAAAATATCAATGACCTGAACCATCCCGGCAAGGTTGTCCTCGGGGTCTCAGGATCTAATTCGGTGAAAAACGTTGCTAAGTACGCTCCAAAGGCTCGAGTATTACAGCTATCCGATTATGCCCAGGCAATGACCGCCCTCAAATCCAAACAGGGTAACGCCCTGACCACGGATAACGGGATTCTGTACGGGATGGCCGCCGAAAATCCCGGCTATGAAGTCGTCGGGGGCAACTTTACCAAGGAGCCATACGGAATCGCCGTCAACAAGAATCAGGCCCGCTTCCGGAACAAATTAAACTGGGCTCTTAAAAAGGTTGAAGAAGACGGTACCTATAACCGGCTCCTCCTCAAATGGTTCGGTAACGTTAAAGGCTTTAATTATCAGGAGATGAAACGCTAATGGTTAATTTAATTGCAACACAATGGCACCCGCTGCTGATGGGACTTTTAAACACCATTCTCTGCAGTATCATTGCGCTCGTTGGCAGTATGATTATCGGCACGTTATTCGCGCTCCTCGAGATTTCTGAGAACCGCGTCCTGCGGGTCATCGGGCGCATTTACGTTGAAGTTTTCCGAAACATTCCTCTGCTGGTCATCACGATGGCCTTCTTCCTGATCATCCCCATGTATATTGCCAAAATCAACGGCTTCACTGCTGGGACGATTGGTCTGACCCTCTACACCTCCGCCTTCATTGCGGAAACTGTTCGTGCCGGAATCAACTCTGTTGAAGGTGGCCAGCTGGAAGGGGCCCTTTCTACTGGGATGACTTATCACCAGGCAATGCGTTACATCATCCTTCCGCAGGCCTTTCGGGTCGTAATCCCGCCGCTGGGCAACCAGTTCATCAACCTGGTTAAGAACTCCTCCGTGCTGGCCTTTGTCGCTGGTTTTGACCTGATGTACCAGGGAAACCTGATTGCTAACGATACCCTGCAGACAATTCCGACCTACTTCATCGTCGGCATCATGTACCTGATCATCACGCTGCCGCTCAGCTATTACATGCGGCACCTGGAAAAGAAACTGGCTTAGGGGGTGAATGCTAATGCAAAATTTTATTGATGCCTATTCCTGGATTAACATCCGCTTCCTCCTCCAGGGGTTGTGGGTTACGATCGAGATCTCTGTGGCCTCGATCGTGATTAGTTTCATTGTCGGTACCCTCCTGGGAATCGTCCGTTACGAGCAGATTAAATACGTTTCTGCAATTGTCGGTTTTATCATCGACATCATCCGTAACCTGCCCCTCCTGTTGATCATCTTCTTCACCTACTTCGGACTCCCCAACATTGGGATCAAGCCGGAGATTATTCCTGCGGCCATCATGGCAATGTCAATCTTCGAATCAGCCATGGTTGCTGAAATCGTTCGTTCCGGAATTAACTCAATCGATAAGGGCCAAACCGAGGGGGCCCTGGCCAACGGACTGACCCGGTGGCAGGCCCTCCGGATCATTGTCTTGCCACAAGCAATCAAGAATATGACCCCAGCCCTGGTCAGCCAGTTCATCTCACTGGTCAAAGATACTTCCCTGGCCACCATCATCGTCCTGCCGGAACTGATGTACCACGCCCAGATTATTTACGGTCAGAACACCAACTACATCATTCCGATGTTTGTTGCCCTGGCGGTTCTCTACTTCATCGTCTGCTACTCGCTGTCACTGCTGGCGGACTACCTGCACCGTCACCTCGCTTAGAAAATTCAAAAGAGGCTCCTGACGTTCGGATTAACTGAATATCAGGAGCCTCTTTTTATCTTTCAACTAATATTGCACCATGAAGCCGAAATATTGATCTTCTCCGGTAAGGCGGGCAACGTGTCGTTCCATGACCTTGCGCCGCTGACCAAACATCATCCAAGTGGTGATTCCGGCAAAGACAGCTAGTTCAATCATTACACTGACCCAATCTGCCCAGTTGGTAGTCCCCTTCATCAGGTCAGACCCCGTCACAATAAAGCTCGTCCAGTCGAGCAAGCCGTGCATCACCATTGCTAACCACAGTTGGCCCGTGTAGACATAGACTACCGCGAAAAATAGGCCAAGAGCAAAGGCACTGACCGCTTGGAGAACCGTCATGTCCCAGTGTTGAAGCATGGCATTAGATAGGTGAGCCAGGCCAAACAGGAACGCACTAGTAACGATTGCCAGCGGGAGGCGTTGTTTGACATTACGCCAGGCATAGAACAAGATCCCCAGAACTGCAAAGCGGAAGAGGGTTTCCTCCATCACTCCCGCCTCGAAGGCTGACATTGTCAGGTGCCAATTGGTTAAATGCAAGTTCGGCCACTGACCGATGTTGAGTCCAGTGAACACAAGATCAATTACAACCAGCCCCAATAGGATCCACCAGTTGAAATCACCACTCCAGTGTGGACGTAAGCCAGGCCACGAAAGCTTCCAGGCCCGCATCACCGTTGTTATTAAGATGAAGTAGGCCACCGTCCCCACTGCCCCGGTTGATAAGGCCAACCGCAGAAAGTGGTTATCGACCAAGTTAGTTGGCAGGGCCATCAGGGGCAGGAAAACCACGGGAACTGTCCAAAAGGCAAAGATGAACCGTTCAATACTGAAGGTCAATTGACCACCAATCACACTGGCAAAGGGGGCAAACATAATGAAATAATAGGCAATCATCAGCGTTACCACCCCGCGAGATGGGAGGTGCAACAGGACGATTATTTCCCGGGTAATAACATCCCATGCCAAGATTAAGATGAAGGGCTGGGTTAAAGCCTGCAGCCAAGCATTGATTCGTTTGACAATCGGCGGGAGCTTCTCCCAGAGTTCAACAATCAGGGCAATTGCAAGGATGACCACCGTCACTAAGAGCAAAGCGGCAATTCGCTGCCGACCAAACTCATAGTTTCGAATCATCATCATTGCAAGAATTAATAAGGTGGCACCGATCTGTACCCGGTACCAGATTTTTAGGTAATCACTTCCAGACATCTGGAGTTCCTTCCTCTCTACAAAGTTACAAAATAATAATTGCTACATTGATGATACCAGAAAAGCAGCATTTATTTAATGAAAAGACTAAAAAAGGTTTGTGATTACCTATTTGGCACTCACAAACCTTTTTGCTACCGACTACTTACTAGCAACCGGCGTTTTCTCACTTTTCTTATTGTGACGATGTTTGTTAGAACGGTGTTGATGGTTATTATTACCACCATGGTTGTTGTTATTATTCTCCTGGCGGTTCTTCTTATTCTCGTGCTGCTGACTGTTCTTGTGGTTGGAATGACGGTAATGATGATTCTCCGCCCGGTTATCACCGTTCAAGATAGTAATCATTGGAATGATCACTGGCTTCCGGCCCGTCCGATCAAAGAGCAGCTTCTGCAACCGGCTGACGATTGTCCGGTTCAGGACCCGTTGATCAACTACCTTGTGATTCTTGAAGGTGTTCAGAATTGCCCAGAAGACCTCATGGTTAGCTGCCTTGATCAGTTCCTGTGACTCATGCATGTAGACAAATCCCCGGGAGACGATATCTGGGCCCGCCACAATCTGGTAATCCTTAAGGTCAACCACGGCAATAGCGGTCACAACCCCTTCTTCAGACAAGAGCCGCCGTTCCCGAATCTCGGGGTTACCAACCGTGTCACCGGCATCCCGACCATCGATGTAGACGTCCGAGACACTGTCAATGTGGTCCGCCAGCCGGCAGGAGTCCTTCGTCAAGGCCAGCACATCCCCATTTTCGAGGATGAAGCTGTTTTCCTTTGGAACCCCCGTCATCTGGGCCAGCTTGGTGTGGATCTTCTGCATCCGGTATTCACCGTGAACCGGTGCGAAGAACTTCGGCTTCATCAACCGCAGCATGAACTCTTCATCGATCTGACCACCGTGTCCGGAGGTGTGGATGTTGTTAACATAACCGTGGATAACTGCCGCACCGTCTTCTTCCAGCTTGTTGATTAGGGCGTTTACGCTAGTCGTGTTCCCTGGAATTGGGTTACTGGAGAAGACCACCGTATCACCGGGTTGAATTGAAATCTGCCGGTGAGTACCATTGGCGATCCGGCTCAGAGCCGCCATTGGTTCCCCCTGTGACCCGGTACACATGATCAGGACCTTCTCCGGCGGATAATTGTTGATCTCATTCTGGTCGATCAATGAATCCTCTGGAATGTTCAGGTAGCCGAGCTCCTGACCCGCCGCAATCGCGTTTTCCATACTCCGGCCGAAGACAGCGATCTTCCGGCCCTGAGCAATGGCCGCATCGGAAGCTTCCCGCAGTCGGTAGACGTTGGAAGCGAAGGATGCAAAGATAATCCGACCCTTGATACGTTCAAAGATTCGCCGGATGTGAATATCAACCCACCGCTCCGACTTAGTGAACTGTGGCCGTTCGGCGTTAGTACTATCTGAGGTCAGCAGGAGGACCCCATCGGAACCTAACTTAGCCATCTGCTGTAGGTTAGGACCAGGCAGGTTACCAACTGGGGTCAAGTCAAACTTGAAGTCCCCAGTCTGGACGATCGTTCCCTGTGGCGTGTGGACAGCCACCCCGATCGTGTCCGGGATAGAGTGAGTCGTCCGGAAGAAGCTGACCCAGAGCTTCTTGAAGTGGACCTCGTCGAATTCGTCGATCTCGTGCAGTTCGGCACTACGCAGGAGGTGCTTCTCATCCAGCTTCCCCTTAATCAGTGACATTGCAAACGGGGTTGCATAGATTGGCACGTTCACCTTCTGGAGGAAGAATGGTAACCCACCGATATGGTCTTCGTGACCGTGGGTAATGAAGATCCCCTTGATCTTATCCTTGTTTTCTACCAGGTAGTCATAGTTCTGAATGACGTAATCCACCCCGAGAAGTTCGTCTTCGGGGAAGAGCACACCACAATCGATGATGATGATTTCGTCTTGGAACTGGACACAGTACATGTTCTTACCAATTTCGCCAAGGCCCCCCATGGCGTAAAAGGCAACTTCGTTATTCTTGATTTTTAACTTTGCCATAATACCTTTCTTTCCTTTTTTATTTTATTAGCTTATTAGCGTGACTATACTAACGGAAAATAAGTAAACCAAAAGAACCGCTTGCGAGTCGGCAAGGACGGCTAATCACTATTCAGTTGTCTTATTTTGGGTTAATTTTATCCGTACGTAAAACTACACTTATTTTACCACAAGTCCCAAAACCAAGATAGTAAAAAAGACCGCGAAACAACTCCGCGGTCTTTGAAATTTTAATGTTAATCTTCGCTTGGCAGTTGCTCTTCTTGGTCTTCCCAAGCAACGTCCCAGTCAAGAACTGGTTCACCATCTTCATGGTAGAGCACGTCAGTGAGTTGTTTCATGATCTCAACATAGGCGCTCTTGGACAGACGATAGCTTTCGGCAACCAATGAGCTGTGATCCATAAAACTATTCAGATTAAGTATTTCATTGATTGTTCCCATGGCACCGTTAGAAACCTTGGCGCCCAAAATTTCGAGGCTGTCACGCCGGTACTGCTTGATGTAGTAGTTGATAAATGACATCAAAGCGTGCTCCTTAGCTTCAGCACTCAGGTCAGAATAATGTAATCCTTCTTCACTCACGAGACTCGTTCCTTTCATAATTAAAATAAAAGCTCAATTACACCATACCACAATAATCCGGTGAGGTTAACTAGTCAGCAGAGATCTTACGTAGGTGCAACGTCGTCTTACCATCCTGTTCGACCCGGGCATAGACCTCTTTCGTGGGATCATCATCGAGGGGGCCGAGCATGACCAGACCATCCCCATCGTCATCCTGCTTAATGCCCTTGATCCGCTCTTCAAGGAAACGGTGAAAGGTCTTCCCAAGTGCCCGCCGCTTTCGTTCTTTCTGGGCAGCTACCTGCAGAGTGTACCCCTCATCCAGGTAGAATTTAATCGTCCGCACCTGGTAGGCCGTCAGCAGGCTAAAGTGGTGGTTTTTATTCTGTTGATCCTGTTGGGAGTGGATGTAGCCCTTCCGTTCCCAGTAACGAAGCTGGCTCGGTGATACCCCAGTTACCTTGGCCAGCTCTGTCATCCCGATCTTGATATCATTACTCTTGAAGATTTCACGAAACTGTTTTCCTAATGCATCCATATACTTTCCTCCATTTGTGAAGTATATTATCATTTAATCTGAGTTCTTTGTCAAATTATTTGACAAAGATATTAAATAGTATTATATTCTTCACATTACTTATTTTGCGAAAAGAGGTCTTTACTTGTGAATCATGACGAACAAGCAGTTGATATCACTGGCAAGGCTTATAATCGTGGTCTAATGGTCCTGGTTCTTTTGATCGGGGCTTTTTGTACGATCTTAAACCAAACGATTCTATCAACCGCTTTTCCCGCATTAATGAATGCATTTAACATCAGCACTTCGACCGTTCAATGGTTGACCACCGGTTTCCTGATGGTCAACGGGATCATGATCCCGGTCAGTGCCTACCTGAGCAGCCGTTTCAACACCAAGCTATTATTCATCCTTGCGATGTCGATCTTTGAAGTTGGGACTATCCTGTCCTGGCTGGCACCTTCGTTCGCGGTCCTGCTCACCGGACGACTCATCCAGGCGGTTGGGGTCGGCATCAACATGCCACTGATGCAGAACATCATGCTGACGATCTACCCACCTGAGAAGCGGGGTGCCGCCATGGGGGTCAACGGGCTGGTAATCGGCCTGGCACCTGCAATCGGCCCAACCCTTTCCGGATGGGTCATCGATAACTTCTCCTGGCGGTGGCTCTTCGGGATGATCGTCCCAATCACCGCCGTCGTTATCCTGGCCAGCTTCTTCTTTGTTAAGAATGTTATTCCAAACCGGAATCCTCATCTGGACTGGCTTTCTGTTATTATCTCTACCCTTGGTTTCGGCAGCATGCTCTACGGCTTCTCCAGCGTTGGTGACAAAGGATGGACTGATCCCGTGGTGATCTCAACCATCATCATTGGGGCCATCCTCGTTGCCATCCTGGTTTGGCGGCAAGGCAAGCTCGACGAACCATTCCTGGAATTCAAGGTCTTTGAGAGTGCTGAGTTTACCCTGGCGACCATCCTTAGTTCCATCGTTATGATGGCGATGGTCGGGGTCGAACTGGTTATCCCACTCTACCTGCAGATTATCCACGGCATGTCAGCCTTCCACTCTGGGCTGACCCTACTCTTCGGGGCAATCTTCATGGGGTTCATGAGTCCAATCACCGGGAACCTTTTCGACCGTTACGGGGCTAAGCGCCTGGCCGTCACGGGGATGTTTATCCTCTGCGTCGGTACCCTGCCCTTTGCCTTCATCACCCGTGATACCCCAACCATCTACATTGTCTTCCTCTACGCAGTGCGTATGTTTGGGATCTCCATGGTCATGATGCCAGTCACCACCGCCGGGATGAACTCCCTGCCATACCAGCTGATCTCACACGGGACGGCAGTTAACAACACCATCCGGCAAGTGGCTACCTCAGTTGGGACAGCCATTATGATCTCCGTTCTGACTAACATTACCAACAGTAACCGGCCACACCATGCCCTGCTGGCACAGTCTCCACTCCAATACAAGGCCAAGATGTTTGACGCAACCCTGATGGGCTACCACGCCGCCTTCTGGTTTGCCATCGCCTTTGCTGCCCTTGGACTGATCCTGACTTTCTTTGTCACGTCAGGTAACGGAATTCACCCACGGATCGATAGCGAAGACATTATCAATGATAAGGGAGGCGTTAACTAATGGTTATTATTCTAACCTTCCTCGGTGCCATCCTCTTCTTCCTCAGTGTGATGTTCGTTCAACAACGGACCTGGCGGATCATCCTGGCTACCATTACCGGGCTGATCTTCGTCGGTTCGACGGCCTTGATGACCTTGAACTACAGTCACCACTTTGGAATGCACAAGGTCACCACGACCACCACCCGGCGGATCTACCCGGTTAATTCACAAATGCCACTGGCGCTCTACCAGCCGGTTGGGACTAGTGGTAAGGATGACGTCTACATCTACAAAACCAGCCCACATCAGGCTAAGCCCCAACACACCCAGGCAAACGAGTACACCCACAGCCAAATAAAGTGGAAGCAGGTTACTAATCCACAACTTGTCACTACGACCACTCGTTGGCGCTACAAGAGTAACTTCTACAAGTTCCTCTATGCCTGGTCCGGGATGGACGGCACCCTGGTCAAGCGTACCAATACACTGGAATATCCACGGACCTATGTCCTGCTGACGACCAAGCAGGCTAAGCAGCTGCAGGCCAAGGCAAAGTCCGCTGGCGGTCAACAGGCCCAAGCCGCGGCCCGTCAGCAAGGCCAAGCCTACGTTACTAGCCGGGTTCAGGCCGCGATGACCAAGAACCCGCGCATGACCGCTGCCCAGATTCAGACGGTCTCACAGCAGGCCGAGCAGGAGTTCCAAGCCAAGATGGTCCGGGCTATGCTCAAATAATTGATTTAAACTAAAAAGCAGCAGTCGCTCGAGAAGAGTGGCTGCTGCTTTTACTATGCCATAATATCGTTAAAACTTGCTGGCAGCGGTGAAGTGAAGCTCAGTTGGCGCCTAGTGAAGGGATCCAGGAAGGACAGCCGACTGGCGTGCAAAAGCTGGTGGGCAGCCCGACTGGTGTCCCCATCATAGAGGGCGTCACCGACCAAGGGATGACCGATGGCTGCGAAGTGCACCCGGATTTGGTGGGTCCGACCGGTATGTAGGCGCACCCGCACGCGGGCCCAGTCCTTGCCCTGCTCTTCAACCCAGTACTCGGTCAGCGCGTTTTGACCATCGTCAGCCACCACCCGCCGGGCCTGGTCAGCCACCCGTGCAATTGGCTTATCAATCGTTCCGTGATCCGTAGTGAAGTTACCGCCTACAATTGCCGTATACTCCTTCAGCATCCGGTGTTGCTGAACCTGCTGACTGATCATACTGGAGGCCACGTGGTGCTTGGCGACCAGGAGCAGGCCACCGGTATCACGGTCAAGGCGGGTAATCAGGTGCGGACGCTGATCAGGAGAATGGTGGTCAATCAGGTAGCCGACCACCCGATTCAGGACCGTTCCATTAGCCACACTCGGTCCTGGGATAGAGGTCATCCCTGCCGGCTTATCGATCACCAGCCAGTTATCATCCTCGTAGACGATCTTCAGTGGATCATGACTCACCGCTACGGTTGGGTCAACGGGCTCTGGCGCCACCTTGATCGTCAGCGGCTGGTTAGGCAGAATCTTAGTGGTTGGCCGAACTGGGCGGTGGTCCACCAAGAACTCACCCTCCCCCTTCTTAATGTCATTGAAGAGCCGGTGCCCCATTCCCAGCGACTGCAGGAACTTCTTGATCTTGATCGGCTCATCACCAGTGTACTGCCAACTTGCTTCCATATATTGTTTGCCTCCTAATTTTACGTACAAAAAAAGTTGAGTCAGCAGACTCAACTTCGTAACGACGGTCCGTACGAGACTCGAACTCGTGATCTCATCCGTGACAGGGATGCGTCCTAAACCAACTAGACCAACGGACCATTTGACAACATCTAAGAGTATACGTGAAATTGATTCGAGCGTCAACTACTAATTTTCCTTTGGCCCCTCCCGACACCTCCTTAAATAGCTTATAATGTTCGTACTAGTTATTTTAAGGAGGAGTTGTAATGAAATCACTAGGTATGCGTTTCGAATCCTGGTGGGAAAAATATTCACGAATCATCAAGCTGCTGTTTGTGACCTCCGTTGTTATCTTCGTCGTTCACGCCCTTGGCAGCTTCTTCAAAACCGTTGATTGGCATAAGGTCGGTATCGGCCTCACCGAACTCTCGTGGGAAAAGATCCTACTCTTGATGGTGGCCGGCTGTATCGCCGTCATTCCGATGCTCGGTTATGACTTTGCGGTGACGCGATTATTACCCGGGAAATTTAAGCGTTCCTACATCATTCGCTGTGGGTGGATCACCAACACCCTAACCAACATTGCGGGTTTCGGGGGCCTGCTGGGATCCTCCCTGCGAGCCTACTTTTACCGGAAGAACGCCAGCAAGAAGGAAATCCTGCTGGCCATCTCGAAGATCGCCATCTTCCTGTTGTCCGGGCTATCGGTCCTGTGTTGGCTGGCCCTAATCATCATGTTTGGCTTCCATGACGGTGGCCACTTTAACCAGTACGCCATCTGGCTGGTTGGTGGGGGACTCTACTTCCCAGTAGTCTTCTTCTTCACCCAGGTCTACAACAGTAACGTCTTCAAAGACGTCACCCCTAAGCTCGAAGCCTTCATCGTCACCAGTTCAACCTTTGAGTGGCTCTTTGTCGCCCTCTTCTTCCTGCTGGTCGGCTGGTGTCTTGGGGTCCGGGACAACTTGATCAGTGTCCTGCCCCTCTACGTTGTTGCCCAGGTACTGGGGGTTATCTCCATGATTCCAGGAGCCCTGGGATCCTTTGATGTCATGATGATCATGGAACTGTCCCTTTTAGGCGTTCCCCAGACCACCATTATTATCTGGCTGCTGCTTTTCCGGATCTTCTACTACATCGTGCCCCTGATCCTGGCAGCGGTTATGTTCCTGCATAATCTGGCACAACAGGTTAACGAATTCTTCGATGGCCTGCCACTGATGATGATGCGGAAGACGGCCTACTTCCTGATCACCGCCTTCATGTACATCTCCGGGATCCTAATGCTGCTAACCGCTTCAGTACCGGACCTGACCAGTCAGAACAAGATTATTCAGCGCCTGTATCCGTACACATTTTTCTTCCTGCACCAGATGACCACCATCCTCTTCGCGGTGGCCATGCTGGCCTGTGCTCGGGGACTCCAAGCTAAACTCAAGAAGGCTTACTGGCCAACTCTTGTTCTACTGTTGATTGGGATTGGTAACACTATCTGGAACCTCGGAACCCTGAGTTTGACCATCTACCTGGTCATTGTCTTACTCCTGGTTTTAATGTCTCGGCACGTTCTCTACCGGGAAAAGCTCCAGTACTCCATCAGTAAGTTTCTGGTGGACGGCACTATCTTTGCCGGCAGTTTCGTCCTCTATGTGATCGTCGGGGTGATCAATGCACCTCAGTACACGAGCAAGCACCACATTCCCGACTTTCTCTTCTTCCCCGGTGAGAGTATCTGGTTCTCCGGACTGATCGGCCTGATCCTGGGGCTCTTCTTGATGTTCCTGGTTCTCCGCTACTTCACCGCTGGCTGGGACCCGTTCAATGCCGTTCACAGCTTTGACGCTGACCGGGTCCGGACCGTGATCGACGAGTTTGGTGGTTCATCCACCAGTCACCTGGCTTTCTTACGCGACAAGGCCATTTACTACTACCAAGAAGACAAACATGACCAGCTCTTCTTCATGTACCGGCGGAAAAACGACCGCCTGGTAATCATGGGAGATCCGGTCGGCAATCGTGACGCCTGGCGTCCGGCCTTCCGTCAATTTATCAGGACCGCTGATAAGTACGACTATCAGCTGGTCTTCTACGAGGTCTCCAGTGAGGTCACCATGCTCCTGCACGAATTTGGTTTCGACTTCATCAAGACCGGTGAGACAGGACTGGTTAAATTAGCTGACTTCACCCTAGCCGGTAAGAAGCAGCGATCGCAACGGGCCCTGATGCACAAGTTTGACCGGGAAGGCTACACCTTTTCCGTTGAAAAGCCACCATTCTCTAATGACCAACTAGCTGAGCTGAAGAAGGTTTCGGACAGCTGGCTCGGCTCCCAGGTCGAGAAGGGCTTCTCCCTCGGTTTCTTTGACCCCTACTACATCAACCAGGCGCCGGTCGGTGTTGTGCGGGATAAGGATGGCAAGATGGTCGCCTTTGCAACCTTCATGCCGACCGGGGGCAAGGAGATCCTGACCATCGACCTGATGCGGCACAGTAAGGATGCCCCATCTGGAATCATGGATAAGATCTTCATCAGTATGTACCAGTATGGTCAGGAGAATGGCTACACCTACTTTGACCTGGGGATGGCACCCCTGTCCAACGTCGGTGAGTACCAATTTAGCTTCATCGAGGAGAAGGCCGCTCACTTCATCTACGAGTATGGCTATCACCTCTACGGCTTCCAGGGCCTACGCCGGTACAAGGATAAGTATGCTTCAGTCTGGTATCCGCGTTACATCGCCTACCGGAAGAAGAACTCGCTGATTGCAACCATGCTGATCCTGGTCAGCGTCGTCAACCAGCGGATTGATCAGAAGAACCGTCACCTCTTCTTCTTCTGGCTGAACCACAACTAATTCACTAAACAAGTCATCTTCAACTGCCTAGTTGGGTTGGCTTGTTTTTTGTTTTACCCATAATTTGAATAATAAATTAACTTAACCTATAATGATCTTTGGAAAGCGTTTACTTTGTTTATTTAATTTAGGAAGGCGAGAATATGGCTATTGTATATCTTTCCGCAAAATTACCAACAATTGCAACCAAGCTCCTCGACAAGGCAGGGCTTGATTACGAAGTCTATGATGGTGAGGGCTTAATCACCAAGGAGGAACTCCTCAAGCACGTTGGTGACTGCCAAGTCCTGATTACCCCACTGTCAACCCAGGTTGATCAAGAGGTCATTGACGCCGCACCCCAGCTTAAATTAATTGCCAACTTTGGGGCCGGCTTCAACAACATCGACGTCAAGTACGCCCGGACCAAGGGAATCGACGTCACCAACACCCCATTTGTTTCCTCCACGGCCACTGCTGAAGTAGCTTGCGGACTGATGATCGCCCTGATGCGGCGGATCGTCGAGGGAGACCAGCGGATGCGCTCAATCGGCTTTGACGGCTGGGCACCACTCTTCTTCCTCGGCCATGAACTGGCTGGCAAAACCCTCGGGATCGTTGGTCTCGGTAGCATCGGCCGGGAAGTTGCCAAGCGGATGCACGCCTTCAACATGAAGATCATCTACACCCAACGGCACCAGGCCGATCCAGCAGTTGAAGCGGCCTGCTCAGCCGAATACGTTCCGTTGGACGAACTGCTCAAGCGGGCCGACGTGATTACCCTCCACTGCCCACTGACGGATGAAACCCACCACATGATCGATGCAGACCAGCTGAAGATGATGAAGAAGTCTGCCATCTTGATCAACTGTGCCCGGGGTCCCGTTATCAATGAGGAAGCTGTTCTCAAGGCCCTCATCAACAAGGACATCGCCGGGGCCGCCCTCGACGTCTACGAGAAGGAGCCTGAAGTTGATGATGAATACAAGAACCTGGACAACGTCATCCTGACACCGCACATCGGTAACGCCTCCGTGGAAGCCCGGGATGCCATGGGTAAGATCGTGGCTAACAACGCCATTGCCGCACTCAAGGGCAACATGATCAAGTACATCGTTAATAAGTAAAACTAGGCCTGTAAACTAAAAAGGGGCTGTGACATAAGTTCTTCTATATAGAGCAAAAGCGAACAGCGCGGTACACAAATGAGGTCCAAAGCCCGGCAAAAGCCGAACTCTGGACCTCTATTTGTGCTCGCGGGGGCTCGAAAACGAAGTCGTAAACGACTTCTGTCTCGCTCCCATTTTATTTATCTCTTTTTAGCGTTGATCCATCAGGTAATCATACAGCATCTCGTGCTTGATCTGCTTGGTGTCGTAGCCGAGAACCTCCGCAATCTGGTAGGCAAATGCCAAGGCCGTTGCGGGTCCCCGACTGGTGACGATCTTACCGGCCTCATCAACCACGGTAATCGTCTCCTTGAAGCGAGCATCCTTGGCTAGGCGGTCCACTTCTTCGTTGATCCCTGGGAAGCAGGTGTAATCCCGTCCATCCAAGAGACCATACTTGGCTAGGGCAATTGGGGCCGCGCACATGGCAGCGTCCCACTTTCCCTCCTGGTTGCGTTTCCGCATCAATTCAGCCAGACGGTCGTTGTCACGCAACTTCTCGGCACCGCCACGGCCGCCAGGGAAGGCCACCAGATCGTAGTCCAACAGGTGGTCATCTAGGGGCTGGTCACAGGTTAATTCGATCCCGTGCGCTCCCGGAACCTTGATCCCTTCCAGGCCAACCATCGTCGTCTCAATCCCCATGCGCCGCAGCACATCGACGATTGACAGGCCCTCGACTTCTTCACAACCAGGGGCAAATACAACTGCTACCTTCGTCAAAATAATCACTCCATCCTAACTATTCACAACTTTAACAACTTGTTTCATCACAACATCAGCCTCGGGAACGGGGTAAAGTGGGTAGATGTGGAACAGCCCCCGCCCCACGGTAAAGTGGACTGGAATACGGCTCGCCTTGAGTTTCTCCACCAAGAGGGCCGCATCCGGATACATGATCTCCTTGGTGCCGGCGTAGACATGGACATCACGGAGCTGATCCAGATTGCCATTCAGGGGACTCAGGCGATAATCCTGGTGACTGGTATCCCCAGCCCACAGATCCGCAATCCGCCGCAGGCCATAACGACTTAGCGTTACGTCATCCTGTTCATAACGTTTAATTACTGGGTTATTCAGATCCAGGTCCAACCATGGTGAGATCAAAATCAAGTGTCCCGGCTGGGGAAGGCCCCGCTGGCCCAGGTACTCGCTGAAGCCCAGTGCCAAGCCAGCCCCAGCAGAGTCCCCCATCAGGGTAATATCACTTGCCGGCGCCTGCTGGTATAAATCACCATACAGCTGGGCAATCTCCTGGTAGGCCGCCCGAAAGTTGTGCTGCGGGGCCAACGAATAGATCGGAATATAGACCCGGGCACCCGTCGCCTGGGCCAGGTGGTTTAAGTACTGCCAGTGGGTCTTATCGGCGGGTTGAATGTATGCTCCCCCCGCCAAATAAACGATCACCCGCTGGTTAAGGCCGCGTTCATTCAACACGTAAACCGGAATCCGGTAATGTTTTAACTGCCGCAGTTTCACATTAAACGTCACTTGCGGCAGGTCATACCGTTCACCGTTTGTCTGCCGAGCCGTCTGAATCAGTTCATCGAACGCTGCCGGCTCGGAAAGGGCATGCTTGAACCCACTGAGCTGGATCCCCATCTCAATGAACGTTGCCTTATTGGAACGATGGTCACCGCACCGGTGCAACTCGCGAAAACTATTGCCTAAATTGTTTACCAGCTTACTGGCGAGTCCACTGCGGAACCGTTTGAGTCTTTCCATTTTTTCTGCCCCTTTAACCTCTTTATCATTATCCTAACACGCTTCAGAATACAATTTTGTTAAGATTTAGTTTAGAATATGAGCAAAGGAGATTTTAAGAATGCATCAAGAGTCTTTGTTTGCCCAGGATAATGCCAATAATACCCCACTGGCGAACCGGGTCCGGCCAACCACCATCGACGAATTCGTCGGTCAACGCCACCTCCTCGGCCCGGGAAAGGTCCTGCGCGACATCATCGAAAACGATCAGATTTCATCAATGATCTTCTGGGGACCACCCGGCATCGGTAAGACAACCCTCGCCCAGATCATTGCCCACCAGACCAAGGCCCACTTCATCACCTTCAGTGCGGTCACCTCAAGTATCCGCGACATTCGGAAGATCATGGAGGAGGCCGAACAGAACCGGGAGTATGGTGAACGAACGATCTGCTTTATCGATGAGATCCATCGTTTCAACAAGGCCCAGCAGGATGCCTTCCTCCCCTTCGTTGAGCGTGGCAGTATCACCCTGATCGGGGCCACAACGGAGAACCCTTCATTTGAAATCAATGCCGCCCTGCTCAGCCGTTGTCGGGTCTTCGTCCTCAAATCCCTGACCACTGAGGATATCGAGCAGGTTCTTCGGCGCGCCCTCAAACACCCTGCCGGTTTCCCGGGGCAGACCATCCACTGTTCTCCGGATGAACTCCACACCATCGCCCAGTTTGCCAATGGTGACGCCCGAATCGCCCTCAACACTCTGGAGATGGCGGTCCTCAACGGGCAGCGGACCGGTAAGGAAGTCACCATCACTGCCGACGACCTCGACCAGTTGGTCAATACCAAGTCCCTGCGTTACGACAAACATGGTGAAGAGCACTACAACATCATCTCGGCCCTCCACAAGTCGATGCGCAACAGCGATGTCGATGCCGCCGTCTACTGGTGCTCCCGAATGATCGATGGTGGAGAAGACCCCCTCTACATTGCCCGGCGGTTGGTCCGCTTCGCCAGTGAAGACATCGGCCTGGCGGATACCAATGCTCTCCGTGTGGCAATCAACACTTTCCAGGCCTGCCAGTTTCTGGGGATGCCGGAGTGTGACGTCCACCTGACTGAGTGTGTAATCTACCTAGCGGCTGCCCCTAAGTCCAACGCTGTCTACAAGGCCCGGCAGGAAGCCCACGCAGCCATCAAGAAAACCGGCAACCTTCCCGTCCCCCTGCAGATTCGGAACGCCCCCACTAAGTTGATGAAGGAGCTCCACTACGGCCAGGGTTACCAGTACGCTCACGATACCAAGGACAAGCTGACCAACATGACAACCATGCCGCCAGAGCTTGAAGGTGAGCACTTCTACCATCCCGGTGACCAGGGCTTTGAGCCCCGCTTCAAGGCCCGGCTGGCCCAGATCGCTGCCTGGCACCGTAAGCACCCGGGTAAAAATGAATAATTGAATTTAAAAATAAAAACGATTGGTAAGCGCAAATGCTCACCAGTCGTTTTTATTTTAGCCTTGCTGCTGGGCGGCTAGGTGGTGTTTCCAACCCAGCGGAATCACGATCAGCAACGAAATAATGATCAGGACAATTGCTGCAATCACAATGTCCCGGTAACCATTGTAGAGGATGGTCCGCATCGTTGGGACCAGGGCCTTGGGTAGTGAACCCGCCGTCTCGGCATTTGACAGCTTGTTCAGCATGGTCATCGTAATACCGTGGGAGTGCTGCACCCCCTTGAACAGTTGGTTGTTCAGGATCACCCCGTAAGCCGCGGCCATCAGGGTCTGACTGAGGATCCGCAACAGGTACCCCATCGAGGTGGCAATCGGCACATCACGCAGTTCCGCATCGGTCTGAACACTGATCTGCAGAATGTTGAAGACCAGACCAACGCCCATTCCTTCAAAGGCCCCCATTGTCAGGAGAAGCCAGAATGGCGCCTTTTCACCTGCGATCAGAATGCCGAGAAAGGCAATGAAGATCGAAGCCGCCCCACAGGTGACAATCCAATACTTCCCCCAGCGGTCCTGCAGGAATGGTACCAGTTCGGAACCAATGAAGTTCGTGACAGCACCCGGGATCTGGGTCATCCCCCCAAGGAGGGCACTCAACCCTAACAGCCCCTGTGCCCACATCGGGATATAGGTGATGAAAGCAATGAAGGACCCCCATATAATTATGAACAGGGAAAAGTCGATCACCAGCTCACGGTTCTTGAAGAGCCGGCTGGGGACAATCGGGTCTGCTGCCCGACTGTCGATTTTTGCCATCCAGTAGAGTAAGGCCACCCCAATCACCAGAAGAGCCACCACAACCAGCCAGGAGACTGAACCAATCAGTTGGACCGCTACCAGGATTGTCGTCAGGCTGGTCACCAACAGGGTAGCACCGAGGTAGTCAACTGGCTTGCCGGCCGCCTGCTGGCCCGAGTTCTTGTAGAAGATCGAAATGATCGTGATCGCGATGATGGCAATCGGCACGTTGACGTAGAAGACCCAGTGCCAGCTCCAGGTATCAACCAGCCACCCACCAAGCAATGGGCCGATGATCGAAGCCGTCCCGAAGCAAGCGCTGGAGATCCCCAAGACCTCAGCCCGCTTGCGCAGGTTCTCATAGATCTCCGCGAAGACAATGAAGGGAATCGTGTTCATCCCCCCGGCACCGATTCCCATCACCGTCCGGGCAATGATGAACCACAAAATGTTAGGTGCCAATCCTTGGAAGATGGCGCCCACCATGAACATGGTCGTGGCACAGATATAGGCCACCTTATTCCCCTTGTGTTCACCAAATTTGCTCCACAGCGGGGTGGCCACCGCCATCCCTAACAGGAACGTGGCCACGATCCAGCCCATGTACTGCAGGGCGTGCAGGTCACTGGTGATCGCTGGCAGGGCGGTGTTGACGATCGTCCCGTCCATTCCCGCCATGATGTTGGACAGCAACAGGGCTCCCGTTACAATTGTCCGACGTTGATTTTCTGTCAAAAAACTCTTCCTCCCATTTATCCATATAACTAAAAAAACTCCTTGCAAGCAAGAAGTTTCCGAATCTATTTTTATATTATACCGGCAAAACACTCAAAAGTATATTACCTTATTTGTTTTCTTTATGATGCAAATCATGCATAAACTGCCCCAGACGTTGCCAGTCGGCCTCAACGGTGGGTTGGAGACGGCGGGCGTACAGGATCGCTGCCGGGTGGTACATCGGGAAAAGCTGGTACTGACGCTCACTCCACCGATAGCCCCGGCCGTCCGGGTCCGCCTCTTGAATT
>DBOT01000113.1:9737-13743 GCA_002299975.1 Lactobacillaceae bacterium UBA639 | reverse complement strand
TGTCATTTAATTCCCGCCCTTCTTTTTCTAAAAATAATTGTACCAAAGATTAGCAACTGAGGTTAACTTCCCGATCGACCTTTCCGGGAATATAATGGATAACGACTATTATTTAAGAGATGATTCATTATGCATAACATCCTTGATCAGCGTAACCTGGCCGAAGCCCGGCTCTTTGCCATCGTCCTGACCTTCTGCGGCGGATTCATCGATGCCTTTACCTATATCCAGTGTAACCATACCCTAGCGGCCGCTCAAACCGGTAACATTGTCTTTTTGAGTGCCGCCCTGGCCAACCATAACTTTCTCGGGGTGGTTGACCGGCTAGCCTCGCTGATCGCCTATATCATCGGTCTAGCCATCGTCAGTATCTTCCACGCGCACATTGATCATTACTGGCGGGTCTTCTGCCTGATTCCTATCCTGGTCATTGGAATGATTGTCGGCGGGCTCCCTGCGAGTTTTCCAACCTACATTAGCGTCCCAGCAATCTCATTCGGTCTGGCAATGCAAAACGCCGCCTTTGCCAAGATCGAGGGACTCGGCTACAGCAGCGTCTTTACCAGTGGTAATATTAAAAAATCAGTTGTGGCCTGGAGTGAATACTACTTCCACCACGATCAGAGCCAGCGACGGGCCGCCATTGATTACAGCATGATCGTTGCAGGCTTTACCCTGGGCGCAGTCGTCTCCGCCCAACTCCAGCCCATCATGAAAATGCGGACCATCTGGATTGCGGTCCTGGTGATCCTGATCGTCAATGTTACCTACTACATTCAGAAATGGTCCCATGAAGGCCAAAATTAAAAAGCCAAGCTAGGCATTTTCCTAGTTTGGCTTTTAGTTTAGTCTCGATTGCTCATTCCGAAGATCTGCAGGAATGAGATGAAGAGGTTAACAAAGTCGAGGTAGAGCTGCAAGGCCCCCACGATTGCCAGCCCCGTCATAGTGTTCTGATCACTGTAATTGATATAAATCTGCTTCATCTTCTGGGCATCCCAGGCCGTTAAGACAACAAAGATGATAACGGCGATGAAGGAGAAAATATAAGTGATTGCGGGACTGTGGAGGAACATGTTAATGATCCACGCGATCATCAAGGCCACCAGGGCCGCCATGGCGTGAGCACCGAACCGGCTTAAGTCGCGCTTTGTTACTGTCCCGTAGATAGCCATCGTGGCGAAGATCGCGGCAGATGAAACAAAGGCTGCGGCGATGTCAGTACCAGTGTAAACCCCAGCAATCAGGGCAAATTCAACCCCATAGATGATCGATATCAGCATCAACATGATGAATCCCCCAGCCGGATTCCGCGTTGCACTGAAGCTGACCCCCATTGATAAGGCAATTGGCAGCAGCAAAACAATCCAAACCATTGCTGGGTGGGCACCAAAGAAACTCATAACCTGAACACGGAAGACCGTCATTGTCAGATAAGCGCTCAGGGCGGATACCAGGACAGCTAAGGTCATGTTCCCGTACATCCGGGTCAAAAACCGATTCACGCCTGCCGAATCGGTGACGATCCGGCGGCCTGAATCACCAGAAAAGTTATCCATCAGATAATCCCTCTTTCTTATTTAGTTATGAAAAAATAAACACTTTTAAAATAACATAAAAATGGTAGCAGTCACTACCATTTTCATTCACTAACCTTACTTATTAAGAATTTCTTTATACTTATCTTCGTACTTCTCGATGTCGCCGGCACCCATGAAGATTACCACGGCATTGTGGTACTGGGCCAGCTTGTCCATCGTATCCATGTCGATGCCTTCACTGCCCGGAATCTTAGCCTCAAGATCGGCACTGGAGATGTTCCCCTTGTTTTCCCGAATGGAACCGAAGATTGGGGTAACGTAAACCTTGTCAGCCCGGCTAAGGGAGCTAGCGAAGCCATCGATGTAAGCCGCCAGCCGTGAGTAGGTGTGAGGCTGGAAGACAGCCACGATTTGCTTATCAGGGTACTTCTGCCGAGCAGCATCGATTGTGGCCTTGATTTCACTCGGGTGGTGAGCGTAGTCGTCAATCATCTTGTCGTCAGCGACATCCGTCTCACTGAAGCGCCGCTTAACCCCGGTGAAGTTGGCCAGTTCCTTCTTAATATCTGCCATGTCAACGTGTTCCATGTAGGCAACCGCCAATACGGCCAGGCTATTCAGCACACTGTGTTCACCATAGAGGTGGATGGTAAAGGTGCCCAGCTTCTGGTCACGGAAGTAAGCATCGTAGGTTGAGCCGGCTGGCGTCCGTTGGATGTTTTCTGCCCGGAAGTCATCGTTTTCACCGGTCCCGTAGTAGTAGATCGGTACATCAACGTCGAGCTTGTGGAGGTTTTCGTCATCCCCCCAGGCAAAGATGGCCTTCTTCACCTGACGGCCATAAGTTTCAAAGGACTCGCGAACATCGTCAATGTCCTTGAAGTAGTCGGGGTGATCAAAGTCAATGTTGGTCATGATAGCGTAGTCCGGGTGGTAAGCCAGAAAGTGGTCACGGTATTCGTCCGCTTCAAAGACGAAGAAGCGGTCCTGGGCGTTCCCCTTACCAACCCCATCACCGATCAGATAACTAGTTGGTTCTACGGCATCTAAGACGTGGGCCAGAAGTGCCGTCGTACTAGTCTTACCGTGGGCACCGGCAATCCCAATACTGGTGTGGTTAGCGACCTCATTTTCAACGGCCTCTGGGTAAGACATGATCTTCAAGCCAAGCTCGTGGGCCCGCTTGATTTCAGGATGATCGTCACCAAAGGCGTTTCCCTGGATGATCGTCATCCCCGGCTTAATGTTGGCCGGGTCAAAGGGGAGAATCTTAATTCCCGCCTTCAGCAGTGGTCCTTGGGTAAAGGTTTCCTTTTCAATATCGGAACCCAGCACCGTGTTCCCCTTGTCATGCAGGATCCGGGCCAATGATGCCATCCCGGTTCCCTTAATTCCAACAAAATAGTATGTTTGCTTTTCCATCAATCCAGTTTCCTTTCAGCTTTCATGCAGTTAATTTAAAAGTCATTGAGGGACCAGTTTAGCTGGTCCCTCAATAAATAATAAAGCATTCTAGTATTTTGGCAATAGCTTTCACAAAGAATTAACTATTTTGCCGGGAAGAAGGTGTTAGCCTTAGCAAAATCAACCGCTTCCCCAACTTCTTGCCAGTCATCTGGAATGATCCACAGGCCCTTCTTGTCTGGGGCGTTCTTCAACCGCAGTTCACGGAAGCCGCACAGCATTCCGTCACTTTCAACCCCCATCAGGGCACCTGGCCAGATAATCTTACCGTCGGGCATCATGGCACCGGGACGGGCAACGACAACCTTAATCCCTTCCTTGACGTTTGGTGAGCCGCAGACAATCTGAACGGTCTGGTCATCACTGATCCGGGTCTGGGTAATCTTCAGGTGGTCGGACTTAGGGTGATCTTCGAGCTTTTCAACGTAGCCAACAATAAACTTCGGTGTCAGATCAGCCGTCAGTTGTTGTTCAAAGCCCGCTGCCGTCAACTTTTGATTCAACTTGGCAACCTGATCTTCAGTCAAGAAGACCTGACCATTTTCATCCTTTAACTCAGGCAAAATCGTGCTAGCTGCCAGGAAGTTGTAGCCCAACAATTGACCCTTATCATTGGTAATTTGGGCAACACCGTCATTAACCTTGGTCGTCTGGTCACTACCATCGTCAGGTGCCGTAATGACAACCAGGATATCACCCATTTCATTTGGGTTGTAACTTGAAATTAACATCAAATGTTCCTTTCCAATTTGAATTTGAGACCACCAGAAATAATAGCGATCTCGTACCGCCATCTTATTTTACTTCAAATTGCGCAAAAAATCTTCTACTTGTTGCTTGGTTTTCCGGTCTTTGCTAACAAAACGGCCAATTTCCTTACCGTCACGATAGGCAACAAAGCTTGGAATCCCAAAGATATTGAGGTCGGCGGCCAGATCAATGTTCTCATCCCGGTCAACCTGGTAGAAGTGATAGTCACTGAACTCCTGCTCAATGGCGGT
>DBOT01000113.1:7529-9715 GCA_002299975.1 Lactobacillaceae bacterium UBA639 | reverse complement strand
CTTGATGGCCTGGCAGTCCGGGCACCAGCCGGCAGTAAAGAAGAGGACGTAACGGCCATCCTGAACCTTCGTCAGCAGTTCGTCCTCACGCATTACTGGTAATTTTTCCATATTATCAACTCCTGTCTGTTTTTTCATTATATCATTTCCATTATTTCTTACAAAAAATAAGTGTCAATCTTAGTGATTTGTTTTTCCGCGCGACGGTATGGTAAAATAAGTGCGTCGTCTTAAATTACCCAATCTCCAAATATCTCAAGAAAGAAGTAATTTAATTATATGAACGATTCAAACAATACAGCTAATCCCTGGATAGTGCCGATTACCCTCGGTGCTTCCGGGCTTGCCGGTTTTATTGCGGGGAAGCTCTTTGGTAATCGACCGATGTCCGCGCGACGGATCTTGCGGATGGTCCGCAACGATTTTGCCCGTGAAGGTCAGATTGCCGGGAGCTGGATCGATCACCGCCCGGTACCGTTCCAACGCTTTGCCGTTAAAACGAATGCCTACCAAGGTGGCCTGACCCGCCGCGAAGATGATGAGCTGGTTAACTACGAGTTCAAGGCTGATGCCTACACTGGTAGCTTACTGGAACTCAAGCGAATTGAAGACTAACTTAAGTGAATTAGGTTAAAGCAAAAATGGCTGATGAGGAATTAATTTTCCTCGTCAGCCATTTTTTATTGCTTATTCAAAATGCGCAGTCAGCTTATAGATTGGTTGGCCCTTCGCCGCGAACTTTTGTTCATACTCAGTTTCAACGTTGTGCTTATTTTCCTCACTGTTGTGCAGGTCGAGCCAGACCCCATCAAAGTGCATCCCATAATTATTCATACTCTGTAAGGAGAACTCGAAGAAGCCCATGTTGTCCGTCTTCAGTTCGATGGCCCCCTGGTCCTTCAGAATATCCTGGTAGTTGGCCAGGAAGGTCTTGTAGGTCAGCCGCCGCTTGGCATGCCGCTTCTTCGGCCACGGATCAGAGAAGTTCAGGTACATCCGATCGATCTCATGGGGTTCGAAGAAGGTGTCGAGGTCTTCCCCATCCCCACAGATCAGTTGCAGGTTGGGCAGTGGCTCCTCGCTCAAGGCCTTTTTCAAGGCAATCGCTGCGACCGTCCGTTGGATCTCCAGACCAATAAAGTTGTATTCGGGGTGGGCCTTAGCCATCCCAATGATGAACTGCCCCTTCCCCATTCCAACTTCCAGGTGGATCGGCTGCTGCTTGGCAAAGCGTTGTTGCCACTTACCCTTCCAATCGGCAGCATTCGTAACCATCATTTCTGGATGGGCCGCAATCAGTGGATCGGCCCACTTCTTATGTTTAACACGCATAATTTAATTTTCCTCACTTAATTTTTTGATTCGTACCCGGAAGTATAACCGGGTCAGCAATACGACTTCGATAATCGCCAGTACCAGGTTGATACCAAACTGTTGCCAGTTCAGTCCCATCCCCAGGCTTGCCAGAACAATCAGCAGGGCCACCAGAGCCGTCACCCTAATCAGCAGGCCCTGAAAATCGGCTCGCCGCTGGTCAAAGCTTACCGGGTAGAGGTGGGTAAAGACGTTTCCGTCAAACTGATCGAACAGGGGCATCAACTGGGTGGCGATCAGGTAGATGAACAATACCGCCAGGGCGGAGTTGAGCCAAGTGATCGGCACTAAGAAGGCCACGACCATTGCCAATAGGGTTAACCGAATGACGATCCCACTGATGTCGGTATTCCGAATCAAACCCCGAACGTAGAGGTAAGACCAGGGATGCCCTGGAATCGTTAATAGCCGGATCAATCCGTTTGCCCATGAACGCCGCTTAACGTTCCCCTGAACCTTTGGAACATCGGTGAAGAGGTTGAAGAAGCGATAGACACTGTACATCCGGTCATCCTCGGTCTTCACCGCTGTCCGCCAGTCGATGGTCAACTTATTCGGGTTGAAAAGATATACCGAAACCACCAGCACGACAAGGGCCAGGACCGCCCCAATGACTGGTGTACCGAGCCAGGTAACCAGCGCGATTACCAATGGAAGTCCCCATTGGGCCAGCCGCAGCCAGCGCCGGTAACGGACCCACTGCTGACTGATCAGGCCTTGAGCAATTTCTAACCAACTGGCCTTAGTCATGACGGCCACCAAGAAAACGGCCACAATACTGGTCGTCGTCATTTTTTCCGTTGTCAGCGCAA
>DBOT01000113.1:0-7509 GCA_002299975.1 Lactobacillaceae bacterium UBA639 | reverse complement strand
GCAAATGGCAGGGCTACGAAAGCCCCCGCCAATGTCATCAGTTCACCCAGGATAAGACTGTACCGGCCAGCCTGGCGCAGGTAGTGCTGCATATGACTGACCTGGGGGAGCAGGAAGACAGGATCAGGCCGCTCCACCAGGGTTGCCAACCGCCCAATCTGCGCCAAGACAGTGAACCAGAGTGCCAGTAACCAGCGACTCCACCAGAGGTGTGGACCAAGCTGCGGTAGCCATTGCGAATAGCCGTATGCCAAGGCACCAAATAGAAAGAAGAGCGCAATGACAAAGTGATCATTGAACACTAACCGCCAGTATTTCAGCAAAAGCATGAAGTGCCGCTGACGGCGTTTACTAAATAGATTACTCATGCTGACCATCCCTTGCTAAATGAAGGTAGATTTCGTCTAGGGACTCATCAGGTCGGTCGCCAAGCTTACGCAACTCATCAAGAGTACCGCGAGCCCGAACCTTACCATCGGCTAACAGGACAAAGCGGTCACAGTAGCGCTGGGCGGTATCCAGGACGTGGGTTGACATCAGGACCGCCACTCCAGCTTTCTTCTTCTTTTCAATGAGGTCCAGTAGGTCATGGACCGCTAGCGGATCCAGACCGTAAAATGGTTCATCGACGATCAGCAGTTTAGCATCCGTCATGAAGGCACAACAAATCATCACCTTCTGCTTCATCCCTTTGGAGAAGTTAGCCGGGAACCAATCAAGCTTATTATCAAGGCGGAAAGTCTTAAGCAGCTGGTGAGCCCGCTGCCAAGCCTGATCGTGGTCTAGCCCATACGCATCCATTGTCAGTTCCAAGTGTTCCCGCAACGTTAATTCATCATAGAGAATCGGCGTTTCTGGGACATAGGCAATCTGACGTTTATACTTTTCTGGCTCGTTCTGAATGTTAAGTCCATTCAAGGTAATTTCACCGGAAAAAGGCCGCAGGATACCGATCACGTGGTTAATGGTCGTTGACTTACCAGCCCCATTTAAGCCAATCAACCCGACCAGTTCACCGGGTTGGACATCAAGGCTGACGTCTTTTAGTACGGGAAGCTGTGAGTAGCCCCCGACAAGGTTCTTAATCTTAAGTGCCATTGTGTCGCGATCCCTTCTTTTCTAGTTTACTCAGCATTTTATTATAGCATACCAGATTAGACCTTCCGCAGTGAAGAAAGACACATTTTAAGTTATACTAGAAGGTAATGAACAATCAAAGGAGGGGGTACATCATGACTGATTGTATCTTTTGTAAAATTATTGCTGGCGAAATCCCGAGTTATACCGTCTACGAAGATGATGTTGTTAAGGCCTTTCTAGACATTTCCCAAGGCACGCCGGGTCACACCCTGGTGGTTCCAAAGAAGCATGTTCCCGACCTTTTCGCCTACGATGAAGACCTGGCTGCCGCTGTCTTCTCCCGGCTTCCAAAGATTGCCCGGGCCGTCAAGAACTCTAATCCCGCTATCAAGGGGATGAACGTGGTTAATAACAACGGTAAGGTTGCCTACCAATCCGTCTTCCACTCCCACATTCACCTTATCCCTCGTTACAGCGACGATGATGACTTCAAGATGATCTTCAAGGATAACTCCGGCAATTACAATGACGAGAAGTACCGGAAGATCCAGCAGGCCATCAAGGATCAGATGGAAGATGAGCAATAATGCTGAATGAGATTCGAGGCATGATCGCCACGGTTCAAAAGATCCAGGGTCAGTTCAGCCAGTTGCGGGATAACATCCAGCAGCTGCAACAATCCATGACCGGGGTGAACGTCTTCATCGTTGATGTTAACAAGGACATCGCCAAGTGGCAGTTCAAGAGTCAGCCCCGTCTGACCCGGTTGCAAGAAATCATCGACCGCTTAGATAATAATAAATAGCAATAAAAATCCCCCAGTATTGGCTTTCGATCCAACGCTGGGGGATTTTTACTGACTTAATTCTTAGTTATTAGTTGCTAGCACTTGATGATGACGTGGTTGGGTTGGTGTTACCCAGGTTACCATTGGTCGTGCTGTTGGAGTTCAGGTAGTCATCCAGGATGTTCTTTTCATCATTATCCTTGATGGAGACGTTCCCCTTCTTCAAGACATTAGCAACAACCTTGTGCAGGAAGGTACTGTTGTTCATGTTTTCCTGAACAATCTGGTTCCGCAGGTCGTTGATGTGTTGACTCTTCTTACCCTTAGCTGGGTGTTCGATCATGTAGATAACCTGGTAGCCGTCATCCGTCTTGACTGGAGTCTTAGTGTATTCACCAGTCTTCAGGTTAAAGGCAGCCTTCTTGTAGGCCGAGTCAAGCTGGGTGTCGGTGTTATCAAAGGCTGGCACCTTCCCACCCTGGTTCTTATTGGAACTATCGGTGGACTTAGACTTGGCTAACTTCTTGAAGGTCTTGTAGGCATTATCAGAATCATTCAGCTGGCTAATGATATCCTCAGCCTCGGACTTACTACCAACCAGGATTTCAGCAGTCTGAACCTTTGGCTGGTACTTTGTCCACTGCTTGTTAATCTGCTTGTTGGTAATGTGGGAGTAGTCCCGAACAGCAGCTTGGAGTAACAGGTTTGAACGAATCTGTTGCTTCAATGACTTCTCGGTCAACCCATTCTGTTGCAAAATGGCGCTGAATTGAGATCCGTACTGTGACTTGTAACTGTTGTATTCCGCATTGACCTGCTTATCGGAAACCTGCTTACCGTATTCCTTTTGCAGGACCTTATCCAGAATCATTTGCTGAAGAACTTGCTTACCATTGCTGGTAGCCTTCATGCTGCTGTAGTACTCACTCTCGGTGATCTTACCACCACTGGTCGTTGCCACTGCCTTGTTACCGCAGGCAGCAAGAGGCACCATCAGGGCAACTCCCGCAACAATTGCTAATAATTTCTTGGACTTCAAAAAAACACATCCCTTAAATTAAAATAATTTGATTCGAAAACATCACTCATCAAATATACCACACTTCCTTGAACGATCCAGTCTCGACAAGGAAATGTTTACCTCTTCTTCACAATTTATTTAAAAAGCCAGGCAGCGGCGATATTCCGTCTGCCTGGCTTTAATCGATTAATTACTTATTTTCAGGATCCTTTGGCATGATCTCACTGTAAAGACTCTGCAGTGGATCCGTGATGGTCTTGTTGATCTGTTGCAGCATCTGGTCGACTTGCCGTTCTTGGTTCATCAGATCTTGAACGGCCTTCTTACCACTGATTTCTTGGGCAATCGTTTGAATAGCCTTGATCTCATCGTCGCTTGGCTTTTGGCCCTGCATCTGCTTCTTTTGGGCCTCAACCTGCATCTGTTGGAACTTCTTGAATGAAGTAAATGCATCTTCATCGGCCTTCAGAGCATCGAAAGCCTTCTTCAGATTTTGAAATTCTTGCGTTTCAGTTAATTGCCGGCTCATTTCGTTCGCCGTGTCGTAGATATTTACAACCATAAATGATAATCCCCTTTTTATTGAATCTCTTTAAATTGTATCATGTTTGGCCTACTAATCAAAATAGCGATTTCACACCGTTCCACCATTGACTAGCCTTATTACCGAAGTTATTGACTGACTGGTTAAACTGGTTCAACAGGTCACCATCATTATCAAACAGTGACTTCCAGCCGTTACCAGACTTGCTGGTATTACTCTGGGCCCGCTCCTGGGCATCCTTGACCGTAAACTTGGTTCCAGGAGTATTATCCAGGATCCCAGTCATCTCGTTTTTGAACAGGACGTTGATATTACGGTCACTAATGTCGGTCAGGGCATGGTCAGCACTGGTATCATCGTAACCTTCCCAGGTGGCAACCACAACATCAGGGGTATAACCAATCATCCACTTATCACGGTCGCTGTCCTCATCACCCTTGATCCCGGAATTTGTCGTCCCGGTCTTACCGGCCAGCGTATAACCAGCGGGCTTGGCACTTTCACCAGTTCCGTGGTCATATACCCCGATCATCATACTGGTCATCTCACGGGCCGTCTTGGCAGAGATAACGTGCTTGGTCTTATTACCCTTGTTTTGAGCAATGACCCGTCCGGAAGCATCCTCAATCTTGGTAATGTAATGGGCGCTCGGCATCTGCCCCTCATTGTCGAAGGTGGCATATGCTCGTGCCATCTGTTGAACGGAGACCCCCTTGGTCATTCCCCCAAGGGCCAGTGCCAAGTTCTTATCACCCTTCTCGACTGGCAGATCGAACTTCTGGGCCATGGCATATCCCTGGTTGACCCCGATCTTGTTGAGCAACCAGACTGCCGGAGCATTCAGACTCTCATACAAGGCCTTGTACATCGGGACTGTTCCACTATAGGTATCGTCGTAGTTCTTCGGCGTGTAATGGTTGGTCCCATAGGATTGCTTCTTATCCTGGAGCGTAGAGTCATAGAAGTAGCCATGCTCCAGGGCTGGCGTGTAGACCACGATCGGCTTAATCGTTGATCCCGGTTGGCGCCGCATCTGGGTGGCGCGGTTGAAGCCCCGGAAAACGTGCTTCCCCCGGCCACCGACAACCGCGGTTACCCCACCGGTCTTCGGGTCCATTGCCACGGAAGCTGACTGAACCTTGGCACCATCGGCGGTGTTGGCCGGGAAGTTATCGTCATCATCGTAGGTCTGCTGCATTGACCGTTGTTGGTCTTGATCCAGCGTCGTGTAGACCTTGTAACCATTATTCATGATGTCTTTTTCGGAAATACCGTACTTGCTCTCGGCTTCCGCAATGACCGCATCGAAGAAGTATGGGTACTTATAGGTGTCATTTGGCGCATAACCATTGGTAATTGCCAGCGGCACTTGCTTATACTGGTTAGCCTGAGCCTGGGTTAGCTTATGGTTTTCTACCATCAGCTGAATCACGAGGTTCCGCCGTTGCTTGGTGGCAGCGGGATGTTCAATCGGGTCATAGATCCCTGGCGAAGTTAACATCCCGGCCAGAGTAGCGGCCTGGGGAACCGTTAGCTCACTGGCATTCTCATTGAAGTAGCGTTTAGCGGCGTCCTGGACCCCCCAGACCCCGTGGCCGAAGTAGGCGTTATTGAGATACATCGTCAGGATCTCGTTCTTGCTGTACTGATTTTCCACCTCAACGGCGATGAAGATCTCCCGGGCCTTCCGTGAAAAGGTCTGCTGCTGGGTCAAAAAGGCGTTCTTGACCAATTGCTGAGTTATAGTACTCCCACCACCAGAGATATAGTCCCGGTGCAAAAGCTTGTTCTTGACCAAAAGGAAGCCGGCCCGACCAAGTCCCTTGATTGAGAAGCCGTGTTCCTTATAGAAGTTGCGATCCTCGGTTGAAAGCACCGCGTTCGGCACGTTCTTGGAGATTTGGTCCAGGTTAACATAGGTTCCTTTCTGCGCGTACAGGCTTCCGGCAGACTGCTTATTGCGGTCATAAATCACCGTCGTCCGCTCTAGCCGATTCTTCAGGTTCTTAACGTCAGCGGTTTTGGCAACAAACGTCAGATGAATACTCATAATCAAGAAAAAGCTTAGGAAGATCACAATGATCCACCGGGTCAGCTGATAACGATACCAGAATCGTTTTACCCATTCCTTGACCCGCCTACCCGCGTGCTTGAGTGCCGTCCAGATCCGGGTACCGGTCTCCTTTAACCACGCTACTACCTGTTCTTTAAAAGGCCTCTTCTGTGGTTCTCGCTTCATTCTCATTTTCTCCCGTTCATTAATTGACTGTCTGTCATTTTAGCATATAACCAGATTCAGGCCATCAATTTCTGCGTTCTTTTACCAAAAGCTTACCTTTCTTGTTACAATAGGCTTTACCAGTAAAATCCGAACATTATTATGAGATATTCCAAAAAGAATTAATTTATGGCTTAATTTTATGGCGCTATTGTGTTAAAATCTGACTATTGGTTATTAAATTACCTTTTAAGTAAATATCAAACGGGAGAGAAGAATTTACATGAATAACGATATTGAACGGGTACTCTACAGCCAGGAGGAAATCAATCACCGCGCCGATGAGTTGGCCGCTGCAATCACGGAAAAGTATCAAGATCAGAATCCCTTGGTGATTTCGGTCCTAACCGGCGCCATGATCTTCACCAGTGACATGCTGAAGCGGCTCAA
The DNA here is from genome assembly GCA_002299975.1 of Lactobacillaceae bacterium UBA639. GTDB lineage: Bacteria > Bacillota > Bacilli > Lactobacillales > Lactobacillaceae > Limosilactobacillus. The sequence continues at coordinate 1,409 of DBOT01000113.1, read as the reverse complement.
TTTTAAGCTCAACGTTGACCTGGTCGACGTTTCCAGCTACGACGGTACTGATTCCACCGGTCAAGTCAAACTAGACCTCGACCTCAAGTCCGATGTCAAGGGCCGTTCCGTTATCATTATGGAAGACATTATCGATACCGGTCGAACCCTAAAGTACCTGGTACAACTGCTAAAAGACCGGGGAGCTAAGAGCGTTGCCATCTGCGCCCTTCTTGACAAGCCTGGACGTCGGGAAGTCAGCATCGAAGGCGATTACGTCGGTTTTACCACGCCAAATGAATTTCTGGTGGGCTATGGACTCGACTACAACAACCTCTATCGTAACCTCCCATACGTAGGAGTTTTGAAGCGGGCGGTTTACGCAAACTAACTTAATATAATTGCATACCCTCACCTGATATTGACGGTGGGGGTCTTTTATTCCAATCCAGCTAACTTATTATGGAGGTTTTCCACTTGAAACAAGGCGTTTTACTTATCAACTTAGGTACCCCTGAGGCTCCAACAGCGGCAGCCGTCCGCCCTTACCTACGACGTTTTTTAGGTGATCCCCGCGTCATCACCATGCCACAGGCCCTCTGGCTACCGATCCTTAACTTGATGATCCTACCCAAGCGGCCTGCAGCATCGGCGACTAAATACCAGCAGATCTGGTCTCCAGAATACGGCTCCCCACTTGCCCATTACACTGAACAACAGGCTAATCAGCTTCAAAAAAGCCTACCAAACCATACAGTGGCCTACGCATATTCCTACAGTAAACCGTTTATTGCTGAGGCCTTGGCAAAAATGGAGGAGGCTGACGTGCAGAAGCTGACAATCATCCCCCTCTACCCCCAGTACTCGACAACCACTATTGGCTCGGTCATGGACGACATCAACCGTTTCTACTATCGACGGGCACAGGTTCCAGAGTTACGCATCACCAGTGGCTTTGCTAGCCGCAATGACTATTTAGACCTGCTCGCCCATAATATTCAAGTTGAGTTGGATAAGGACAAGTACGATCTGATTCTCATGTCCTTTCATGGCATCCCAGTCAGTTACGCTAAAAATGGTGATCCCTACCCGCAGCAGTGCCAAGCCACCACGGATGGCGTTAAAGCACGCCTGCATACTGACGTCCCCGTGCTGCAGACATACCAGTCGAAATTCGGCCCGGCTGAATGGTTAAAGCCCGTCACTGCCGATACGGTAAAGGGCCTGCCACAGAAGGGGGTTAAACGAGTCCTGGTTGTTTCACCGGCATTTGTGGCGGACTGCCTTGAAACCCTGCACGAGCTTGATATAGAGAACCGTACCTACTTCATGGATAACGGTGGGCAGTTCTTCAAGGTTGTCCGTTGTTTCAACGATGACTCGGCATTCACTGAAGTCCTTAAGAATATCGTTCTCAATAAATAATATCC